>JAYUYI010000795.1:0-2528 GCA_043752545.1 Thermoleptolyngbya sp. | reverse complement strand
ATCTTTGTCGATCGCGCTCACCATTGGCTCTGGGTATAGAGTGTCGAAGCTAATATGCTTCCAGGCATCTCCTGCCCTCTTACTCTTACAGGGTTGTAATCGAATTAGTCTATCCCAGCGATCACTGGCTTCTTTGGAGTAAGTCTGAGAACGGGTATCGCTGAACTTTTTGCGTATGGCAAATAAATCTTTGGGCGTGGGCAGCCAAAGGGTATTGCTTCCATCTAGCAAAAAGGGGCCGAGAAATTCGAGATCGCGCACTTTATTTTGGTCAGGTTCGCGGGTGGATCGCAGAGCTTGGAAGACGGCGATCGGCATCGGCGGAAATAGTCCTTTAGCCCATGCGCCCTCACCAGGACTAAAGGGTTTAGCCTCCCGAAATAGCAGCACATCTAAAGGAGTGAGCGTATACCAATGTGTTGTCATAAATTCACCTGCGCTGTGTCTCCCCATTTGCGTCGCTGGGTCATTTTGTCTACCCAAAATGCGCTAAACCGTAATAGGTTGCCGAGGTCTTTTGGTTGGGTTCCTATGATCGTTTCCTTTTTTTCTTTGATTTCTTCGGTTTCTTTGGTTTCTTCTGCTTGTTCTGCTTGCCAAGCCCACAATTCCCAATCATCGAGCCATTGTCGAATAGGTTCAAAGTTGTTGAGTTGGCTATCTCGGTTCTCCATAATGACTTGGGCAGCTTTAGAAAACAGTTGCGATTTTTCTGTCAGGCTGGCACGTCTGGGAAGCTCCTCGGAGAGGCGATAGAGGAGGGGGCTAAGTTCCTCTTGGGCATCTTTGATCAGGTGCCACCAGTCGTTGATCAGGTGTCCTTTCATCAGAGCTTCTAGCTGATTGCCGCCACTGTAGATCACTCGAAAGCAGAGTCCGTCTTTTTTGGGCATCTCTTTCGCTCTCTTTTCTGCCTTCCACAGGCTTTCTAAAACAGTGGGAAGAGGAACCGTTTTGTGGGCAATGATAATTCCCATGCTCATAGTGGCTTTGTTGCCCATTGTAAAAAGAGGACGATCGGGCAGTCCTGGAATCGGTTTGGTAGGCTTCCAGTAGTCTCCTGTGTTGATGAATTTTGAGCAGTTTTGCCATTGACGCGTGGCACGATCGTATTCTTCGTGAGGGTCATCTTGGGCACCCCAGGCAGCTCTCAGCGATCGAACAAATCCGGGCAAATCTTCTAGAGGAACGGCTGCCATCACATCGTCTCCGCCACTGTAGATGACTCGTCCACAAAAGCGCTGTTCGGCAAGGTAGGGAACGAGGCGATTGGAGAAATCAAGCAGGGCGCGATTGAGTCCGATGTGAGTCGCAGGCCCCATGCGTTTTTTGGTCTTATTGCAAAATGCTTCAAATTGCTCTGTGTCAAACCCATTCGTCTCGGTGTTGACAAGGCTATTAACAATGTACTGTTGATAGGTTTCTAACTTGTTGCCAGAGATGTAGTCACCCATGCCGTCGCCATCTGCCAGCACGATCGCCCACCAGTCAGAAGGGCTACCATCGCCAAAACCGCTTGCTTTGTGTGCGCTTTCAACGCATCTTTTAAGTTCTTGAGTTTTCGGCTGATCTAGGTTTAGATCTTCTGCCAGCCATTTGGCAGAAAACATTGCCCCGTTGTAATATTGGCGCTTGCTTTTGGCGGGATTAACTTTGTTATCTGTTTTCAGAATGTGTGAGGGACGAATTCGGGTCACACGTTGAAACAATTTTGAGTTAAACGGTGTGCTGGATTGATTGAGCAATTGCCAATAGGCTTGAACTTTCTGAGGATGGTCATGGATAAACCTTGCCGATGCAACAGAACTGAGATTAGGAAATCGAATAAACCGCTCATAGAGCAGCCGTTCTAGTTGAGCAGATTGAGAATTCGATTGTGGGCTGCGATGAGTTTCGATCCGCTTGATAACTTTGCTCACTTGAATGCCCAGCGATTCTGCAACACCGCCATAAACCCAAGCCATGCGTTTGGTGAGTTCCAGGGCGTTGAGTTGTTCGGAGCCATTGAAAAGCCCAGGGTAGGCTTTGGACAAGACCAACCAAAAGAGGCGCATAGAGCCGAGGGGTAACCCGCTACCTTCGCGCAAATCGCGCTCTTCCCCATAGCGTCGGACGATCGTGTAGTTGAGTGCAGGATGAACAGCACTAAATTGACCGGAGAGGGTAGCGAGTTCCGGGGGCAACAGGAATTTGCCAGGTGCGATTGTTTTTGATGGATTGGGTGTAGACACGGAGGCGTTGCTGAATGCTGCCCCACCAGGTGCCGACATTAATAGAAGTAGAGCGGTCAGTAGAAACAGAGCAATCGGGCTGTGAATGCTGGTCAAGCGATCGGTAAATGGTTCTCTCAAGCTCTGAAAGCAGTGAGTCTTGAGCTAACTCATTTTGGTTGCGCTCCCACTCGTCGTATTCAAACCTAGACAAGTTAATAGATAGCGGAGAATCAGGACTTCCGATCGGGATTGCTGTCCAGTAAGGCTCCCAGGTGTGGCTGATTTGGGCTTCCCACAGTTTGCGCCATTGCCAGT
>JAYUYI010000794.1:0-6405 GCA_043752545.1 Thermoleptolyngbya sp. | reverse complement strand
GCCGACGGCTGGCTGTTCGCCGCGGCTGATCTTAATTGGGCTATTTGCAGGCCCAAGTAACATTTCACCGAATCCCTGGAGCCATGGGCCGCGAGGGTGGCCATTTCCAGTCAGGTAGTTAGCTATTTGCCTGTCAGTAAGTTTAGCTAATTTTAGGAACTTCCCATCAACGTCTACTTCTGGCAATATACTCCCATTCTCAATGGCCCATATTTTATTATCCATATCCCAACGCATTACATGAAATTCGCCATTGTTATTCGCCCAGGCACAGACGGTTGTCGGGTCTGTCCCGTCATTGGGGTACCCAACGAGCAGCCTAATGTTAGAATCCTTGACGTTTAGAACCTCGAAGGGATGAACGCCAGCATAACCTTCAGCGATAAATGCTGTTGTATCGTCCGTAAACCCTGCGCCCGGACTCCCACCAACCCATACAGTACCTCCACGGCTGAGGCGGACGAGTTCATTTGCTTCTGCAAAGCAACCGACGAAAGTTACCTGTCCTGGTGAGTCTGATGCGTATCCTCGTCCCTTTGCCACCTCTACATAGCAACCTACATATGTGTTGCCGCCGAACGAATTTTCATAGATGCCGCTGCCACCCACAACGATTATTTTAGCTCCAGTGCAAAGACCGCCTTGCGTCTCGCTTTGGCCCGTGCCCGGTTCGAGGCCATGACCACCAACATGGATGCCATGACCACCGCACGTGTCGATATACACGTCGTGGATTCGCCATTGGTTAACATTAGTTGCGCGAGTCTTTTTGACGTGAATTCCGGTTCCGGTGAAACCTTTGATGTAAACGCGCTGAATAATTGCTGTTGCACTCATCATGATTCCAGGAGTTCCTTTACTTGTGCTTTCTAGAGTAGGTGGATCAAAGTTATCTCCATCGAAGGGGGCAATCTCATCTGTCGTCCAATTCTCCTCAGAAATGACTTGAATATCGCGAATGACACACTCGCTGCCGTCCGAAGTAGGATTAGCTCCATCGCCTCCATCAATGATGAGAGATGTGCCGCCGGGAAACATCAAAATGGATTCCCCTTGCATTCCAGTTCCAAATAGTTGCAACTGTTTAAAAATGAGCAGGTCATTAGCTAAGTAAAAAGTTCCCGAAGGAACAAAGAGAGAATGTCCCCAAGCCTGTCCTGGACTCTGCATCGCAGCCTGAGCTTGCTTGAAAGCTTCCGTATTGGCCATGCGCACTGCCGGGCTTTGATCATCTGGCACTGCGCCAAAATCGCGAATACTGAGGAAGGGGGTGACAAAAGGTGTTTGAATGGGCATAGTTTCACTCGCCTCCTAACGTGATTTAGTGGTTATTTTCCGATTTCCTTTCGTTGGCAGATGCAGTAGCTGTCTCCCAACGTTCCTGTTGAGCGGATACAAAAAACTTTGGAACCCACTACGATCTTCCTTTAGTTCGCTCCAAACGAGTTGTTATGCTGGATCAGCATCACCTGCCCTTTCTACTCTTTAAATCATATTGCACCAAGCTCTTGAAGTTGTTTTTCAGCATCTTTATGTCGCCTTGAATTTTTAGTCAGTTCAAGTGTTTTTCTAAAATCAGCGATCGCCTTTGGACTATCGCCTAATGCTCGATAAACAATTCCTCGGTGATGGTAAACATAATCAGCATCTGGTTTCAGTTTTAATGCCTGATTGTAGTCAGAGATCGCCCGATCATAGTCCCTCTTACCCGCATAAGCAAAACCTCGACTATCGTAGAAGTGTGCTTGATCAGACTGAAGTTTGATTGCCTGATTCAGATCAGTAATCGCCTGATCAAAGTTGCCTGCTTGAGCATAAGTCCAGCCGCGTCCGTTATAGATTTCAGCGTTCTTTGGTTTTAGTTTGATTGCTTGATCGTAATCTGCAATAGCACTATCGTAATCTCCTTTCTCTCGATAGCTTCTACCCCGATTGCGGTAAGCATCTATCGAGTTTGGTTGTAGCTTAATTGCTTGGCTAAAGTCAGCAATGGCACGATCGAGATTGTCTTGCTTAACGTAGATTTCACCCCTAGCGGCATAGGAGGGGGCTGAATTGGGTTGGAGTTGGATGGCGCGGTCAAGGTCAGCCAAGGCGAGATCGTAATCACCTTGGAAGAAATAAACACTGCCGCGTTTTACATAAGCTAAGTCGAAATTCGGCTGAAGTTGAATGACTTGATTTAGGTCAGCCAAGGCGGGATCGTAGTCCTGTTTGACAAAGTAAACCGCTGCACGGTTAAACCAGGCTGGCGTAGAATCAGGCTGGAGTTGAATGGCCTGGTTAAAATCGGTAATGGCGCGATCGTAATCGCCTTTAGAGAGGTAGACAAAGCCACGATTCACATAGACAAGATAACCGCTTAGATCAGTAGTGAAGAAATTAGCAATCGGGATTTCTCGATCGTTGTTTAAACTAAAGGAGCTAAGTTGACGGCTATTTGTGCGATCGGTATGAGCAGTATCGTTCGTTTTGGTAATAAGTTTTAGGGTTTGACTAAAATCAGCAATCGCCCCATCATAGTTGCCCGTTGCCGCATAGATGACTCCTCGATTATTGTGTGCAATCGCCAAGTCGGGCTGCAATTTAACGGCTTGATTTGCATCAGCTAGAGCCTGAGTGTAATCATTTTTGACCATGTGGACTAACACTCGATTAGCGTATGCTTCAGCAAGAGTCGGCTGGAGTTTAATACTTTGATTAAAGTCAGCCAAAGCAAGGTCGTAGTCGCCTTTTGGTAAGTAGACATTTCCCCGGTAGAAATAAATCAGGCTTTGATTCAAGCCGGACGATGAATCTGTGTTTTGATTGAGGGCATCGCTAAAACGATTGATCGCGCCCTTCAAATCTCCTGCGGCACGACGCACCATTCCCAAGGTAAACAAACTCAGGTAGCTCATCTCGTTAGAAAGACGAGTCTGGAGGGTGAAGCTTTTAAGGTCAGCGATCGCGGCTTGTTGAATGTTTCCTCTGGCGGTTTGTCCCAGTTTTGGCAGGTCTTTCGGCGGATTCAACACTTCAAAATTTACACTCAGCGGCACAACTTCACCGAGATTGCGATACCAACCCCAGATGACGATTGTGGCTTTGTGCTTTTCCCCTGCGGCGCGAGCAACTTTGCTACCTTCTTGCTCAGTAATGGATTTGTTAAGAGCTTGAATTTCCACATCAGGATATTTTTCGGTTGCCTGTCGCAGTTGGCGAAGGATCGTTTCTGTTACACCATGAGTTTTCGCATCAGGGCTATCAAACTCAGCAACCAAAACAATCACGTTTTTAGCTGACAGACTTTGAATGTAGAACCAAGCTGTAACACCAGCACAACTAAGAATTGGAATTAGAATGAGTCCAGCAATAGCTGATCGACGAACCTGTTTTCGCTGTCGTTCAGTTTTTGCCTGCGCTTTCAGCTTCTGATCAGAAAGAGGCGAAAATGCAGAATGTCCTTTATCTTGCTTCTCTGGTTGCCAAAATCGAGCGTAGTAGAGGCAAACGCTGAGTAGCAGCAAAATGCCGACTGCGAGTGAAATTAGCGTGATTAGTCCAGCATCTTTGTCGGCAAATAGTTTAACAAAGCCATAAACGCCAGAAATGAACGAGATGACGGCGAGGACTGGGACGCTCGTCTGGTTCAAAAACGTTCTCAAGCTATTGTTAGAACTACCGCGATCGCTCATGAGCTAATAGCCTATCAGCTTTAAATTGAGAGAGGCAAAGAGGATTTTAGGACTGTTTAAGGGTTTTCGATTTGGGGCATAGTATCAAATACCTGTGATGCATGATACTAGTATCCTAAATAATTTATCTGGCTTACAAAATTTCGATTTAAAGATTAAAAATCAACCTCTACTAATGTTTCTATTTGTGCGTGTAGTGCAAAGTGATCCGAAATAAAACGATCTTGATGTGTGAACTTTAGTATCTCAATATTTTTCAGAATAGGGATGAACTTGGCACCAGACTTCATTAGAACGTAGTCAAGCCTTTGGTTTAAACGAGGATTTTTATCGTCATCTTCATAAAAATTGTTATCAGAAACAAATGTAAATCCGCTGTTTTCTTCGTTGCCGTTAACTACCCAAAAATCAACAGGTTTCCTTAATCTATTAAGCAGCTCATTATAATCTCTAGGGGATTCTCCTGGAATATTTATATCTCCCATAATCAGGGTGGGTGAATTCGGATCTGCATACTGCTGAATCATATTGTTCATTTGAGTTAACTGTTTATATAAGGTTTCTCGTCCATCCTCTTCTGCAATATTTTGAGCGTGAGTAAAGAAGATGTCATAAGCCATTGGGGAACTAGGAGATTTTACTCGAATATGAATAACGCCTTTATTTGCCCACCAATCTGCTCCTACGCTATCTTCATAGACAATCGTGTGAGCTTGCAGGAGTGAATGTTTACTTAAAAGTAGTAGTCCCCCATCTGAATCTAAATCAGCTTCATCCGGCCCTTCTTGAAAATAAGGATAAATGTGTTTAAGGCGATCAAAGATATCTTCTCGTTCGCCATCAGCAAAGACTTCACATAAGCCAACAACATCAGGAGAGAGTCTTTGAATTTGTAGAACTATTTTGTCAATGGCTCCTTCTCGATCAACTCCAAGGTACGGTGCTGGAGCAACCATGAGTCCCATATTTTGACACATGACTGAAAATGGAGCAGTTTGAACGTGTAAACGAAGATTCGCGTGAGGTTGTCTAAGGATAGTTCGCAGAGTTGAGGGTGCAGGCGGATAGGGCTCGATGTGACGGGCAATTTCACGAATTGATGTAGGCATAAATGTCACCTCTAACTCATTGACAATTACCGATGAACGGCTAGCGAGACCCGATAGTAACGCCACCAATTGGTGCTGTAAACCTAATCCGTTTGCCTTTAGCAAAAACAGGTCTTTCGCTTGTTGATCCAGGCATGATTTTAATTACCCCTCCGTCAGCTACAGCAGCGGTAGCAGCAGCGATCGTCTTGAAAGGACGAAAGAAATCTCCCTCGCTTGAACCCGCCCAGTCGAAATCCACCCAGACTTCGTTGTTGAAACCGGACTCCTCAACTTCTCCGGTTTCAGAAATGCGCTTGGGATGCTTTTGATCACTCATATCCAGCGTAATTTTCGTGCCGAGGAAGGGGTTGTTGATCTCGACAACTCCCTCTTCTGGGCTGTTCATGACGGTGCCGCTCAGAAATGAGTCAGTATTATGACCAGCATCAATGAGGTCATCCTGAGATGCGCCGTCAGCATAGTCGATCCGCACTATTTTTGCGCCATAAGTCGGATCAGCCGCCTGGATAAGGGGACGGGGATTATGATCCCAAATTAAAAAGTGCAGCCGCCGCTTGCCATTATGAGTTGTGTATTGAGATTCAATGCCGTTTAAAAGACGAAGGCTTGCGTTCCGCCGTAATACACCAGCCTTAAATTGCTCAAAGGTTAAGGTTGCATTACGTTGAAGCCAACAATCGTATGCTTCTAAAAGTCCGAAATCGCCATCTATAAAAATGGCAAGATAGAATCCAGGGACATCGTTTTTTCCATAGTATTTTCTATCAATAAAAAGGAATTCTCGGTCACGGGGTTTTGGCACCCACGATGGTAAATAAACCTTATAGCCACAGGCAAAATCAGAAGCTACACCATAATTTTCAACCTCGCCGGGTCTAGCTGAGAAGCTTGAGAATTGAATCAAATTACTTGCGTTTTCTACCGCTCCAACGATGTATTCAGCCGTTGGCATAAATGATGTCGTCACCGCCACCCCTAGTTGTTGAGCACTGGCTCGCTGTCCCTTGGGCAACAAGATCGAAGGGCCAGGGTTGATGGCATAGGTAGCAGGTGCCCCACCAGCTGTGATGAGGTAGCTTGGTGAACCTGCGTATATTTCCATATTGTCACAATTACGTCCGGTTACCTCCTGGTTATCCTGAGGTTTACGATGAAGGCGTTGAAAGAAGCGACGATGCGAATCATTCACAAACAAATCATGAATCAAGGGTGGTAATCGGTAGTCGCTAAGTACATCCATAACCGAGGCTCCGCCATCACTCGCAATACTCCAGGGAAAGAGGCGATTTTGCGAAGTCTTCTCATAAGCCCTGCTGTTTCCGGTTTGCATTGCAAAGGGTTCAGTCATAGGATCAGCTCCCTGAAACCACTCCAACAGACCGACAGCCATGAAACCATCAGAAAGTTGTGCTACTTCTTTACCCTCATTCCTTCGCCGAAAGGGAACCATTCGCCGTAGATCGTTGCTGGAAACAGCGATGTGTGCTGAGATGTAGTCCAAAACCATGCGCGCAGCCAGGCGAACCTCGTGATCATAGGCATAGCTGCATAAATTAAGCAGCGCTGATCGAGTTTCGGCTTGATACGGTTTGGCATTATATTCCGAAAAATCACCC
>JAYUYI010000793.1:0-2530 GCA_043752545.1 Thermoleptolyngbya sp. | reverse complement strand
GTTAATAATAGCCGTAAGATTAGCAGTTCGTTGAGGCTGATGTTTGAGCCAAATCTGAGCCTTTTTAACCTCATCAAATTCTAAATAGGAATAGCTATCAAAATAGTAAACACCTGTTTCAAAGCATTCAGCGATCGCCAACATCATGTCTGTGAGGCTATTGAATTCCAATCTTAACCCAAAATCTATATAGAACCTATATAAAATCGGTGCTGTTGGCTTAGATTCAATATCACCTGAAATAACATAATAATTACTAGCTTCAGCAAATAGTGGAAGCCAATCAAAATTGTTCAGGTCAATCGATTCCTGACGCGGATCTCCGACTAAGCTTTCGCAAATCTCACGCTCTAGGTCGTAGACCGATTGCCACTCACCGATCGCTTCTTCTAGCGATAGAATTCGATATTGTGGCAGAAAATCAACCTGTGCTTCGGGTACACTGCCATTACGCCATTGATAAAGTTGATAGACTTCTTCCGGCAAACGAAATGGTAGCCTTTGAAGTTGGGCTTCAATTTGCTCACGGGTTAGTCCAGGCTGTAGAGATTGAGCAACGCTAGGCGCGTTGGCTTGCATACAGCAAAGAATTAGTTCCAAAGCGTGAATTAAAGGAGACTGTTGAATCTCTGAAGTAGGCATCTATGTGCGGATTGCTTAAGCTCCGTGAGCGTCCAAAATCTCTCGAATTTTTTCAGTCACGCAATCGGGATGTTCGACCATGGCCAAATGGCCGCACTTTGGAATCTGAGTGACATTACTGCCGCAGGCTTGAAACAGCGGATGGAAACTAGCCAGATGCAGCACATATTGCGGTGCCATGACGCTATCGTCTGCTCCGGCGATAAAATGGGCAGGTTGCGTCAGCCGCGATACAATTTGCGGCAATTGATGCACTTCAGCTTCGGTCGTAGAGTCTAGCAACGCACCGAGAGCCGCATCCGGATCGGCCATGACCAAATCGAGCAGGCGCTGCCGTCCCCAAGGTCGGGCGATCGGGCGAGCCACGTTCATCCACGCCATCATCAAATCTACTAAGGGCACATGGCACAGCCAGCGGGGACGCAACCGGACTAACTTTTGCCCCACTGCCCGAAATTTTTCAAACTCTTCTTTAAGATAAATACCGCCGCCTGCATTAATACACACGACGCCTTTGACGCGATCGGGCATTTGATCAGCCGCCCACAGCGCAATGCTGCCGCCCAGCGAATGCCCGACCAACCAGGCATTGCTAATATTCAGCCGCTCTAGCAAGACGCCGAGATCGGCGGCATAGTCGGCAGGAGTATAGCCCTGATTAATCGGAGGGGCGATCGCAATCCGGGGTGTTTCTTCGAGCAGAGCCGTTTTGCCAAACGTAGCGCTAGAGTTGAGCGCCATTGGCTGACTCATTGGATGCAAGGCTCGGTCGAGCTGCGAATCTCCAAAGCCCCGCAGATCGTATGAAAGGCACTGGTAGTCTGGAGACAGCCGCTGAATCGTCGGTTCCCAATAGGCACGACTTAACAGCCACCCGTGGATGAAAACCAGTGTCGTAGGAGACTGGGTCGGGGCGGTTAGCTCGTAGGCGTGAGGGATCCCAAGGACGTCAAGCGTTCTGACCATAGTTCTATCGTATCTTGAACTGTGCCGCAGAGGGAGGGGGAGAGGAGCACTTAGTGTTCAAAGATGCTGTTGTATTGCATCAGGTCGAGGGTGACGATGGTGGGGAGGCAGGCAAAGCACTGTTGAGCAATGTCCCAGCGCTCTTCGCGTTTGAGCATGGCAATCAGTTTGAGCCGGACATTGAGCAAGTAGCGGACGTCGTTGGCGGCATAGTTAAGCTGTTCGTCGGTCAAGTTGACGGCGTTGCCCCAGTCGGAGCTTTGGGCGGTTTTGTCGAGTTCTACCCGCTCCAGTTCCATCACTAGGTCTTTGAGGCCGTGTTTGGGGGAATAGGTGCGGGCTAGTTTGCTGGCAATTTTGGTGCAAAAGACGGGTTGAACGTCAATGTCGAGATGATGGCGTAGGGTGGCCACATCGAAGCGGGCAAAGTGAAAAACTTTGGTGATGCTAGCCGCTTCAAATAGCTGTTTCAAGTTGGGAGCGTCGATTTGGCCACGCAAAATGCGGACGACGCTAACGTGTCCATCTGGGTTGCATAGCTGCACCAGGCAAAGGCGATCGCGCTGGGGCAACAAACCCATGGTTTCAGTATCCACGGCGATCGCCTCTGCCGTCACATACGCAGCTAAGGCCGCATCGGACAAGTCGCGGTCAAATACCTGAAAGGGGGGGAGGGGCATGGGAAAGATGAATTAGGAAGGATGAATTAGGAAGGGGGAAGGATGAAGGTAACTACTCAGTCTGCCCTCACCCTAAATCCCTCTCCCCACTCGGGAGAGGGACTTTGAACTGGTTCGGTTCCCCTTCTCCCAAGTAGGGAGATGGGGCTAGGGGATGAGGGCTGTCTATAGCCTGAGTAGTTATGGATGAAGGATGAGTTAGGAAGGATGAGAGAAAATGGGGTGTAGGGGCTTGGCACTGC
>JAYUYI010000792.1:0-2535 GCA_043752545.1 Thermoleptolyngbya sp. | reverse complement strand
AAGAAGCGGCCAACATGGTGGATTTGGACTCTGACCCGACCAAGTTAATTGACCTGGTCACCATCGGCAAACAATTGCTAATTACTCGCGGCGCATTGACTACTTTCTCGGTCGCCAATGACATTGCCAAGTACTTTGCCATTATCCCCACAATCTTTGCGGCGGCTGGGATTGGAGCCTTGAACATTATGGGATTGAAGAGTGCCCAATCGGCGATCGTTTCAGCGTTGATCTACAATGCCCTGATTATTCCGGCGCTGATTCCGCTGGCACTGCGAGGGGTGCAGTTTCGTCCACTGACTGCCGATCAACTCTTGCAACGCAACATCTTGATTTATGGACTAGGCGGTATTGTTGCCCCCTTCATCGCCATCAAACTAATCGATCTTGTTTTGCCGCTGGCTTGATTCTGGTTCTGCTACAAATCTATCCTTTTTCCTATGAAACTTGTTCATCGCAACCGTTCACTATTTGGTTCTCCTGCCCATCTGGAGGCGATCGCCCCACTCCCTGAAATCTGGTCGCAATGGCGCAGGCAAAAACTGCCGCTCTACCTGTTCTTGGCACTGTGCTTCAACTTGGTGGTTGCCCCTGTCGTCTATGCTGCCGCCGATGGCGAGTTTTCTCGCACCCAATCTTGGGCGTTGGGCTTGCTGGGATTGTCTACTGTGGCGCTTGCCGTCTATTTATTTGTTGTCATGTTTGCACCGGAGAAGTTCTAATGAGTTTTGCACGAGAGGCGAGTAGAGCCGTTCGATCTACTCTGGTACTTTGGGTATTGACCGCTATTCTCTATCCCTTAGTGATGCTGGCCATTGGGCAGCTAGTTTTTCCGTTCCAAGCCAATGGCAGCATTATCCCTAATGCTCAGGGACAACCCGTCGGGTCGGCTCTGATTGGTCAACCGTTTACCAGCGATCGCTACTTTAATAGTCGCCCCAGTACCACTAGCTACAGCACGGCTGACCCCAATGCCGATGCAGCAGGTGTGCTCAAAACCGGAGTGTCGGGTGCCAGCAACCTAGCGCCCAGCAATCCAGCTTTGGTCGATCGGATTCAGGGTAAACCTGACCCCGATCCGCAGCAGGCGATCGCAGGCGAAATTCCTAGACTGCAAGCGGCGGGTGTGAACCCAACGGCTGATCTGGTTTACACGTCTGGCTCTAGCCTTGACCCGCATATTAGTCTAGACGGGGCAACAGCCCAGATTGAACGGGTTGCCGCAGCGCGTGGGCTTCAGGCGGCTCAGCTCCCAGATCTAATTCAACAAAACATCGACGGTCGCTTTCTAGGCATTTTTGGTGAACCCGGTGTCAATGTGCTCAAACTGAATTTGGCGTTAGATGCTCTGAAGCCTGCTTAGCTAGCATTACAACCTTTTGTTATGAACAGCTACTTTTCTTCTATCTCCTCAGCTACCGCTGAGGAGGGTTGTAATTCCTCTGACAAACCACCTTCCTGTTCTGAAGTATCGGAGACTGTATCCTCCTTTGACCCTTGTTATCAGTTGTTCAGCGATCGCTACCGTATCCTTAAAGTGTTGGGTCAAGGAGGCTTTGGTAAAACCTTTTTAGCCGTGGATCACGTGCTGCGGGAGCTGTTGCCCGTTTTGCAATATCTGCATGACCACCACATCATCCATCGAGATATTAAACCGGCTAACATTATTTGTCGTAACGCCGTAAAGTCGGCTACATATCATAAATACGAAGCCTCTCAAACTGGGCATCGCCAATTGGTATTAGTCGATTTTGGTGCAGCGAAACACTTAGGAGAAGGGAGGAGCGCCGATCTGGGAACACTGATCGGCAGCGCTGAATATGCCGCGCCAGAGCAAACCCGAGGTCATGCCGTGTTTGCTAGCGACCTCTACAGTTTGGGCCTCACCTGCCTCTATCTATTAACTCAGATGTCGCCGTTTGACTTATACGATATGAGTGAAGGGGAGTGGCAATGGCAAGCGTATTTAACTCATCCAATCAGCCCATAGCAATGTATACGCAATTTGTGACTGACACTCATTGTTCCTATCACCACCTGACTCGTCGCGGAAACCATAAAATCTTTGTTGGCATGGCTCCTGGCGTTGGCAAAACTTACAGGATGTTAGATGAAGGTCAGCGACTCAAGTGCCAGGGCAAGGATGTTGTCATCGGTTTTTTGGAAACCCATAATCGTGAAGACACGATAGAAAAAGCTGAAGGATTGGAAATTGTACCCTGTAAATCGGTCAACCGTTGTGGACTAATTTTCCGCGAAATGGATACTGAGTCAATTCTGGCGCGTCAACCTCAACTTGTTTTAGTTGATGACCTAGAACATACTAACTTCCTTGGTTTCTGTCGCGAGCAGCGCTATCAAGATGTTGAAGCACTTTTGGCAGCCGGAATTGATGTGTACTCTACAGTCAATGTTCAGCACTTTGAAGGCTTGACTGATACTGTGGCTAGTATCCCAGGAATTGTAGTGAAAGCCCAAATTCCTGATCGGTTGCTGGACGAAGCGCATGAAATTGTTGTGGTTGACGTCACTCCT
>JAYUYI010000791.1:0-2537 GCA_043752545.1 Thermoleptolyngbya sp. | reverse complement strand
AGGCGATCGCGGCTGACTGCAAGCTGGTTCCTAGGGTGCCAAATGTGGCAACCATCAAAGAGTGTTTCAATAGCGCTCGTCTATGCATTGGGGTGGCTCATCTTCTTCAACGGCATAGCTGATCGGCAATTGTGTGCGAACTCACTGCGTTGCACCCAATATTACCCAGACAATCCTCACAATCTCGATTCCGTATCATTCTGTATTAGAAGGCGTTTGGGCAACCCGCTAAACCAAGACAATTTTTTGCTTTAGCACCAGGTCTGCTTTGGCATGTAGATAGCGCGGATCGCGATGAATCGCGATCGCCCGTTCATAGGATTCTATGGCATTACCAAAGGCCGACATCTCTGCCAGCAGCAACCCGCGATTAAACCAGGCTTGGTGATAGTCGGGCTGAAGCGCCACCGCGTGGTCATAAGAGTTCAGGGCTTCGGCGCGGCGCTGCATGCCGCAAAGGGCATTGCCGCGATTATTCCAGGCTTTGCAATAGGTAGAATCTAGGGCGATCGCTTTGTCAAAGGCGGCAACAGCGGCTGGAAACTGTGCTGTTTTGCACAGGGCGCAACCTTGCTCATCCCAAACTTCGGGGCGACGGTGGTTATAAAAAGCGTCGGTCATGGTGGTGCAGTCCATTGATATGGGTATACCCTTATTCTGCAAGCCCGCCTGTGAACCGAGGGAGCGTAATTTCTCTACAGACTGGGATTCGGTCGTTCCCACAGGGTGCGCAGCATGGGAATCTTTTGATATTGGTCGGGGCGGATCATGTTCCAGTCGAGTCCGGCGGGTTGGGGGTGGGTAGTATGGGTGGCGATCGCCTCTTCCGGTGTGATGATCCAGTCTAGCGGCCAGTCGTGCGGCTGCATGGGCAGACGTGAATCTTCGGCAATTTGTAGCGGATGCACGGTGGTGGCAATGGGAGTATGGGGTTTCAGTAGCCCAAAGGTTTTGAGGATGGCTAATTCCAAATCGGCAAACCCTGCCCCTTTCCCGATGCGCCCGCCATTGCGCGTTGCGGCCACACAGCCCGCAATCACCAAATCAATCGGCTGCATTTCCTCAAAGCTGACCAGCCGCCCATAGACTAAGGCTTTGCGCATGGTGGCGGCGTCTTCTAGAGGAATATTGCGCTGGTTTAAGTCGGCAGCGGTTAGCTCAACAAAACAGCGGGTATGGGTGAGGCGGGGGACTGCCATATACACCAGCTTGCCATCTTGCAGCGCGCGCAGGCGCACGGGCTTTTGGGGCGAGTCGGGATTGCATTTGATCACCTGTGCCTGCTGCCAGATTGGCAGGGCTGCCAGCCGTTCAGCCGCCTGCTCTGCGCCAAGAAAGTAGGGAATGTGACCTACCGGATCGCGGCGGGAGACTCCCTGCTGCTTCAGCCGCGCCCAGATATCGGTGCGCAGCTGGTCTTTGTCGGTATGGTAGCCGCTCCAGTCTGGCTCCATTTCTGGCTCCATTTCTGGATTGATCTCTGGATTCATCTCTAGCTCTGTCATGCCAACGCCTGCACTCCAGTTGAATCGACCTGTTGCGCTAGTTGAGCGATCGCCTGCCCGCTCACTGGTTCCACCCAATCTGGCGCAATATCAGCCAGTGGGACTAGCACAAAGGCTCGTTCGATCAGGCGCGGATGGGGAATTTGCAAATCGGGCGAGTCAAGAACCCGATCGTCATAGAGGAGTAAATCTAAGTCTAGCAACCGTGCGCCCCACCGTTCTCGGCGAATTCTGCCAAAGGCGTGCTCGATTTGCAGCAGCGCGCTCAAAACAGCATGGGGTTCTAAGTTGGTGGCACACAGGGCACAGGCATTGATGTAGTCGGGCTGAGGGGGACCCACCGCCGCTGTCTGGTAGAACGGAGACTGGCGCAGCAAGGTAAACCCTGGAGTGTGAGCCAGGGTTTTTAGGGCAGATTCAACAATGGCACGCGAATCACCTAGGTTACTGCCGAGGGCGATCGCCACCCGCGCTGTCTGCCCATGATTCGTTTGTGTATTACTCACCCGTACTCCCCTCAATCACTCCTCACCAGCTGGGATCCACAAACAAACTAATGGTGAGAGACGACTGCCCCGGCGGCACCCCACTGATGCAGGCACATAGCGAATCGCCGCCTTCAATCTCGACTTCACAGGCATGGCAAGACCCCATCAAACAGCCTGTGGGGATCGATACTCCAGCCCGTGCGGCCACCTGCAACAGCGGTTCGCCCACGTCAGCTCGCACGACCACATCATCAGGTAAAAACCGAATTTCTACGCTCATAGCATCGTTACTGTTTCAAGTACGGGTCTAACACCGTCAAATCCAAATACGACTCCACCACATCTGCCAGCGAATCGAGCATGCCTTCTCGCTGTTCTCGATAATTGGAAATCCCTGTGGGCAGCGAACTCAAGCCGCGCTGTTGGCGCAGACGGTTCAACCATGCCCGTCTCCAGGCTCCATTGTCAAACAGCCCGTGTAAATAGGTGCCCCAGAGCGACTGGGTCGAGTCTACTAAGCCTAAGTTGCGATCGTCAAAGAGGG
>JAYUYI010000790.1:0-2548 GCA_043752545.1 Thermoleptolyngbya sp. | reverse complement strand
TGACGGGTGTAGCTGAAGTGCTGAAGCAAAAGAAGCCAACGTTTAGGGCGATCGCCGTTGAGCCAGCCAATAGCCCAGTGCTTTCGGGCGGACGCCCTGGCTCCCACAAAATTCAGGGGATTGGGGCGGGGTTTGTGCCGCAGGTGCTGAATGTGGCGATGATTGATGAGGTGGTAACGATTGCAGATGATGAGGCGATCGCGTTTGGTCGGCGATTGGCTCGCGAAGAAGGGCTGCTCTCAGGAATTTCGAGCGGTGCCGCGTTGGCGGCGGCAGTTCGAATTGCCCGTCGTCCTGAGAATGCTGGAAAACTGATTGTGATGATTCAGCCTAGCTTTGGTGAACGCTATCTCAGTACCCCCCTGTTTCAGGACTCAGACCTGATGGCGTCAGGAATGCTCAGCTAAGCCGCCTGGATTAAATAACCTGCACGATAATTGCCAAGCTTTTAACGCCAAGCTTTTAACCAAGAGCGCCACCTTGATGAGGTGACGCTCATTTTTTTGCCAGGGTTTTTGGCAGGGCGATCGCTACTCTTTTCCTAGTTAGGTAATGGCCCGTAATCCCTGCTAGGCATCCATCGGATCAAGATAAAAGCTTACAATACTTTTATGACATACCCCAATCACTACCAAACGCTGGAGGTGAGTCCGACAGCGACCCAAGCAGAGATTAAGCAAGCTTATCGGCAGCTAGTCAAACGCTTCCATCCAGATCGTAATCCTGAAGCGGCTAGCCACGACCAAATTTCTAGCATCAATATTGCGTATGAAGTTTTGGGCGATCTGCAGCGCCGACATACCTACGATATCCAGTTCACGACCTACAGCCGATTATCGTCATCGGGAACAGCTCGATACTCCAATGAGGCGCGTCAACAGCGGACGGCAGAGGCGCAAACCCGGCATCGACAGCGCCAAACCGGATACACCACCGACGAACAGCTTAAACTGTGGCTGAATCTGGTCTATCAACCCGTCAATCGTTTGCTCTATGAAATCTTGCAACCCCTGCAAGAGCAATTAGACGATTTATCGGCAGACCCGTTTGATGATGAGCTGTTAGAAGACTTTCAGATTTACATAGATGACTGTCGAGAGTTACTCCAACAAGCGCAAGGCCGTTTCAAATCGATTTCTAACCCGTCGGCAGTGGCAGGTGTGGCCGCAGATTTGTACTATTGCTTGAACCAGGTCGGGGATGGCATTGATGAACTAGAACGGTTCACGTCTAGCTATAACGAACATTATCTTCATACCGGGCAAGAGCTGTTTCGGATTGCAGTGGGCTTACGGCGGCAAGCCCAGGCTGGCATCCGCAACTTGGGCTGAATCATGCTTTCCGGTACTCGTGTCCCAATTGCCTTTACGAGACATTGCTTAAAAGACATGGCTAAGCCGCACCGCCATGGCGCGATTGTGTTGTTTCTATCACCTCTAGCCCTCTGCTTTTTAGACCCTCTCCGCTAACTTTTGGTTTTTTGCGTCACAATGGTAAGGCTGCCTTAACCCGTCTAGGATTTCGAAATAGGCTCCGTTTTCCCGCCCTCTTCTTTTGCTATTATGTCTCTCCCTGTTGTTGCGATTATTGGACGCCCAAATGTGGGCAAATCAATGCTGGTAAACCGCCTCACGGAGATGACGGATGCGATTGTGCATGATGAGCCAGGCGTGACGCGCGATCGCACCTATCGAGAGGCATTTTGGCAAGATCGAGATTTCTTGGTAGTCGATACGGGCGGGTTGGTGTTTGACGACGATACAGAATTTTTGCCCCTGATTCGCCAGCAAGCGATGACGGCTCTATCAGAAGCGAGTGCTGCCATTATGGTGGTGGACGGCCAAGTTGGGCTGACCACCGCTGATGAAACGATCGCCACTTGGCTGCGGCAGCACTCGGTACCCGTGCTTTTGGCCGTCAATAAGTGTGAATCGCTCGACCAGGGTCTAATTCAAGCGTCCGATTTTTGGAGTTTAGGGTTAGGCGAACCCTACCCTGTATCGGCTATCCATGGTAGCGGGACTGGGGAACTGCTAGACCTTTTGATCACCTACCTGCCGCCAACTGAGCAATTAGAAGAGTTGGAAGAAATCCGCGTGGCGATTGTAGGACGACCCAACGTCGGCAAGTCTAGCTTGCTGAATGCCTTTGTCGGTGAAAATCGAGCGATCGTTAGTCCGATCTCGGGCACCACGCGTGATGCGATCGACATGTTGGTAGAGCGGAACGAGCAGCAGTATCGCTTAATTGACACCGCCGGAATTCGCAAAAAAAAGCAGGTTGAATACGGACCCGAGTTTTTTGGGATTAACCGGGCATTTAAGGCTATTCGGCGGGCAAATGTGGTTTTGCTGGTGTTAGACGCGCTTGATGGCGTTACGGAACAAGATCAGAAATTGGCGGGGCGAATTGCCGACGACGGGCGGGCTTGCATTCTGGTGGTCAATAAATGGGATGCAGTTGAAAAAGATTCCAACACCATTTATGACTACTCACGGCATTTGAAAGATCGGCTGCACTTTACAGAGTGGGCCGAAATGATCTTTGT
>JAYUYI010000789.1:0-6461 GCA_043752545.1 Thermoleptolyngbya sp. | reverse complement strand
ACCGTCGCCGTCATGAACGCGGAGGTAACCCCAATGCGACTCCCCAGTGAGCCAGATCCACCGCCCCAAATCAATATTGTGCCGATGATTGACGTCATCTTTGCCATCCTGACGTTTTTCATCATGTCTACGCTGTTTCTGACGCGATCGCAAGGGCTGCCGGTTAACCTTCCCGGCGCTGTGACATCAGAAATCCAACAGCAGCAGCAGATTGTGGTTACAATCGACGTCGAGGGCAACCTCTCGCTCGATCGCCAGCCCACGACTTTAGAAACACTGGATGTTCAAATCCAAAGTTTGCTGACGGCAGGTAATACCCCTACAGTCGTGATTAATGCTGATACCAACGTGTCTCATGGCAAGGTAGTAGCCGTGATGGATCGGCTGCGAACCATTCCAGGGGTACGGCTGGCGATCGCAACTCAGCGCCCGTAAGCATTTACATAGAGTTGATGGGCATTTCTGGCTTATATGCTTTCTGAAGGACATCAATATCAAAATACACGCGATGTTCAACTTGATCTAAAGTCTTGTGGGATGGGCGTCTCGCCCGTCCAGCCTGGGCGGGCAAGATGCCCACCCCACGGGAAATCAAGGGTTTCAACGGCAAAGTTGCACATCGCATAGAATACCTAAAAAAATATCGATGCTTCTATATGTAGACAGATGTATGGAAGCATCGATATTTTTTAGCTTAAAGACTTAGCGAATTGGTCTTGGTTCTGGTGTGGGTTCTGGTGGAGCGTCTAGGTAAGTAAGCTGGTCTCGGACTACTTGCACCATTTCTGTGTTTCCAGCCCGTTCGTATAGTCGCAGCGCTTGCTGATAATCGGCTCGGACGGCATCCGTATTACCTTGACTGTAATAAATATCGCCCCGGTCTAAATAGGGCATGGGCTGGGTGGGATCGGCCTGAATAGCCTGATTGAAGGCTGCTAAAGCCTCGTCGATTTCCCCCAGCATATACAGGTTAGACGCTTTGGCATACGCTTGTTCAAACGGGGTGGCATTGGCGACCGTCACCACGTAATTTCCACCTTGCCCCGAGAAAGAACGCGCTAACACCTTATAGGTACCAGTGCTGGGTAGGGTAAAGACCATAGTTGAATTGAGCGAGCGGGCGTAGTCGTCATTGGTCGCCAGTTCTTCACCGCTGGGGGAAACCAGTACCAAATACGTATCAAAATCGGGGCTGTTCATGGCAATGGTGACTGTGTCGCCCGCTGTGCCAGCAAAGGTATATTCTGCCTGCATGGGCTTCAGGGTACCTTGCTGCTCAAACAGCGTTTGGGCTGCCGCTGGAGCAGAGGCGATCGCTCCTACGCCGCCTAATACAACCACTGCTGCCAGCAAGGCACCGATTCGATTAAACCGTTCGTTCCGCATCCACATAAAAGATCCTTGGATTATTTGAAATCATTTGACAGTGCGTCAGAACCCTACTGGTTCTGGCACTTTCGTTTGCTTACTGAAAGCACATCGGCTTATCCGGAGATGAAGGGGATTTTGGGGAAAACACAGCGTCTAGAATCCTCATCCCGCCCTGAATTACTTCCTCTAAAAAGTTGACGCTTAAGCAAGTCCATCGGTTTCCTCACCTTAACCGCTGTTGGGAGCAACAGCCAGTCTCCCCCACCCCGAAATGAGCCAGTGATAGTGCAAGTGCTACTTAGTCTGCCCATTTCCGGCGCTTAGGGGACGGTTCCGACAATTTTCGATTAGTAAAAGTTAATCAATATTCAGCGACCAATAGGCTTTTTGCATGAATCGCCCCCTAGCCATGCTGGGAGGCGATTCATGCTTATTAACGATGAACCTGCGCAGAGCCAGTGCACAGATGTCACGAAGCAACGATTGTTACCCCATGTCACAGCAATTACGCCCGCGCCAGTGTCACCACTTCCGACTGATCTTGATATTTGCCCTGCCGAGTTTCGTAGTTGACGTTGCACGGTTCTCCTGCCAAAAACAGCAGCTGCACGACTCCTTCATTTGCATAAATTCGACAGTCGGCACTGGAAGAGTTTGAAAACTCCAGCGTTAAATGACCGCGCCATGATGCTTCAGCCGGAGTAATGTTGGCAATAATGCCACAACGGGCATAAGTGCTTTTACCCATGCAAATCACGGTAATGTAGTCAGGAATTTCTAGCCGTTCTAGAGCTACTCCTAGGCCATAGGAGTGGGCAGGCAGGACAAAATATTGACCCGTAGTATCCTCGTGAAGTTCAGTTGCTTCCAAGTTGCCGGGATTAAAGTGCTTTGGATCGACTACGGTGCCGGGTACATGTTTAAAGATCCGAAACTCTACAGGTGACAGTCGGACGTCGTATCCAAAGCTACCCAAACCATAGGAAATGACAGGAATGCCATCTACAGCGCGAATGAGTCGGGGTTCGAAAGGAGCAATCATGCCGACGGTGGCTAATTGAGAAATCCAGGAGTCGTTTTTAATCATGCCTGCTAGAAGGGAGAGGTGTTGAATCGGGGTGGACAGTAGCTAGGGTCAATTTGACGAGCGGTTGTGAAGACTGCGATAGGAGTCTCAGGAGGTCTTGCCTACGCAACATATGGCGTAGGTAGACAATCTACATCCAAGCGATAGCGTTTTGTCTCCTTAGAATACCCTGAATAGCTGCCGTTAGATTTGGGTGCTGTAGCTGGAGGCTTGCAGGGTAAACATGTGAGCATAGAGTCCGTCTTGCGCCATTAATTCGTCGTGGCTGCCGAGTTCCGCAATCTGCCCGTGCTCTAGCACCACAATGCGGTCGGCCATGCGCACGGTAGAAAAACGGTGGCTGACGAGAATGGTCATTTTACCCTCAGTCAGCTGCCGGAAGCGCTGGAACAGATCAAATTCGGCGATCGCATCCAATGCTGCGGTTGGCTCATCCAAAATTAAAATCTGAGCCGGGGTCATAAACGCCCGCGACAACCCAATTTTTTGCCACTGTCCACCCGATAGCTCGGCACTTTCAGAAAACGTTTTACCCAAAATTGTTTGGTAGCCATGGTTGAGTTCAGCAATGAGGCTGCTGGCTCCAGCGCTCTTGGCCGCTGCTTCAATTCGATCCAAGTTATCACGCTGGCGCAGGTCACCAAAGCCAATATTGTCTTGCACACTTAAGTTGTAGCGAGAGAAATCTTGAAACACGACGCCAATATTCCGCCGCAGATCGCTTAAATCCAGATCTGCTAACGCGATCCCGTCTACGCTAATGTCGCCGCTCTGCACATCGTAAAAGCGGGTGAGGAGCTTTAACAGCGTCGTCTTACCCGCTCCATTCATCCCCACCAAGGCAATGCTTTCCCCGGGGTTAACCGTCAAATTGAGATGTTGCAGCGTCGGTTCACTAGCACCGGGATAGGTAAAACTGACATTTCGCAGGGTCAAACCCGAGCGCATCGGCACTGGAAACAGTTTGGGGAAGGGTGGATCGACCACCTCGGGCTTGAGATTGAGAAACTCGAAATACTGCGAGACATACAGATTGAACTCATATACCATCGCCATCCCCAGCAGAATGCCTTGAATTAGCCCCTGGGATTGCTGAAAGGCTCCGGCATACATGGTTAAATCCCCTAGCGTTACCAATCCCTGCACGGCGCGGACAATCACCCAAGCATAGGCGGCATAGAACCCCAGGTTGGCCACCAACCCCACTGCTACCCGTAGCGCCGCTTGGCGGGCGGCAAGGCTGGCCGATTCTTGATTGAACTGCTGGCGGATTGTGTGCCACTGATTCAACAGGTAATCGCCTAAATTAAACAGGCGCACTTCTTTGACAAATTCTTGGGTAGTGAGCACCTGCTGGAGATAGTCGGCTAACCGTCCACTTTGGGTCTGGCGGCGCAGCATCCAAAACCGCACCCCCGAAAACCGTAAACCCACCCAAAAAGCGGGCAATGCCGTCAGCAGCAGCAGCACCAAAATCAGCGGGTTGAAGCGGATCAGCAGGGTGAGCAAGCTGGCAAATGTGACTACTTGCCCCACGAGTGAAGTCAGCGTTTCGAGGACGCGAACGGGATATTTGCTGCCGCTCTGCTGGGCGCGGCTGAGGGTGTCGTAAAAGTCGGGCAGTTCATAGTGGGCTAGGTCTAGGCGGATGGCTTGCTGAAGCAGCACCTGGTTGGCGTAGAGGGTGAAGCGATCGCTCAACGCCAGCGACGTGTAATTGTTGGCTTGGTTCAGGCCGACCTGTAGCAGAGTAACGCCTAAACCCACACTGACCAGAACCATTAGCGCATTCCAATCGACCAGCGATCGCCCTACGTCTTGTACGACCTGATCCACAATCAGCTTGTTGATGTAGAGCTGAGTGACGGGCATCAGCGCACTGCCGAGCGTAATTCCCAGGTTGATTAATAACAACAAGGGGGCGGCGCGCCACACTAAATGCAGGAGGCGGGGTGTATTTGCTACGACTTCCCAAAATCGAGTTTTCGGTCTAGCGTTGCGGGTATTTGTCATGAAGATTAAATGCTCAAGAGACTCCGATTTTAAGGTGTGTAACGCCTAACTGGTAATACCAAAATATAGTATCAAAGCCGCAGCCGTGACTAAGATCACATCGTTAGATGCAATAACTCACAAGAGACGGCTGCACTAGAAGAAAAAATTAAGAAAATATAAAATTCGTGTAAATTTTTGATGAAGCCCTGAGAGGCGCTAAATCAACTTAAGTTCTTGCTAGGTAAGCTTAAGGGTCAAAAAGCCAGTGTAAAGTTTTCGTAAAGCTTTAACCAGTTTTAGGGAACTCCTGATCCCCACTGCAAAAACTTCATGTTACGGTAGTGCAGTTAAACGGTTACAAAAGTAAATACGTAATGAGTACGAGTTGAGCAAACAAAACGCATCCCCAATTAGAGTTTTTAGCAATTCTCTCAGGGGATCGTTAAATGCTTCGAGTGGATCTCTATCGATCGGTAGTTTGTAGCTAACGTCGAAATGCTTTCCTGAAACAGTTGCGGCGATCGCGATTTCCTTAGGACGCAAAAAGTCCCAAGTCTCGGCTCACCATGTCCTTTTCAATGGAGTGTATGGCTCAAAAACTTTGGAGCGGCTTAACGACTGCCGCCATGTTGGTAACATCTCTAGGCATAGCGCCTGTCGGCTATGCTAACGCTAGCCAGCCTAGGGAGACTGACGAGGCTCAACAGGCGCATGTTCCCCGCCAAGAAGCCCCATCTAATTCAGCCCTTGCTGTTTTACCATCCGATTCGTCTACACCGGTAGAATCTTCAGAAGGAAACCAGGCTGATGGGACTATAGCTCCCGCCTCTTTACCGGATTCTGCGGTTGCAACCCTAAGCAACGTTAGAAAAGTGGGAGAATACCAATCCCAAGCAGAGGCGCAAGACGCCGCCGAAACCATTGTTAACATCTATCCTCATGTGGTGCGAGGCCGAAATGCAGCCACTATCCACGTTCGCAGTATCCCCGTTCTGACGCTTCTGGGTGGTCCTCAGGCAGAATCTAGGGCCTCTGCTACCTCGAGAGTGGTGATACAACCTGGCTCTTTGCAGCCCGCTTCCTACACCACGAGTGCCACATCAGGAGTGAAGCTTCCTACTCCTCCCGATGAGTCCAATCCAGATTTAAACCTAGACCTATCTCCGGCTGGTTCAATTGCCACAACCACTCAATCCGATGCGGCTCACAATAGCGCTGCAGCGTCTGACCCGGTTGAACGGGCGTTGGCGATCGCGGCTCGGATCAATCAATTGAACCGTGACGGAGTAGACCCTGAAACCATCACGGTTCGCTGGGATGCAGCGCAAGAGCAGTTCATTATTC
Organism: Thermoleptolyngbya sp.; assembly: GCA_043752545.1. GTDB lineage: Bacteria > Cyanobacteriota > Cyanobacteriia > Elainellales > Elainellaceae > CASBQJ01. Next base: position 664 of record JAYUYI010000789.1, on the reverse strand, counting down.
AAGCTGGCGGACAAGATTTGGTCGCAATTAATGCCGATACGGTATTGCCTAACACGACCCGCAACTTTGCAGAAGACGCCTTGCAAGCTACCAATCGGCTGCGTCGTCTCATGGGCGATGCTCCACCGTTGCAGGAGATTCAGGGTCGGCCTCGACCTAGTATCCAGGTGTCTATCGGTGCGGTTCAAATGCGGGTATCGGGAGTGGCTTCGTGGTATGGACCCGGCTTCCACGGTAACCGCAGTGCCAGCGGTGAGGTGTTTAACCAGCACAGCCTAACGGCGGCGCATCGCTCGTTACCCTTTGGCACCCAGGTGCGGGTAACTAATTTAAACAACGGGCGCGCTGTGGTCGTGCGAATTAACGATCGCGGCCCTTTCTCACACGGGCGAGTGATCGATCTATCGGCAGGAGCTGCTCAGTTAATTGGACTCACCCAGAGTGGCGTCGCACCGGTCAGCCTAGAGGTCATGGGGCAAGTCCAGGCCGTCTCTGCTCGCTAACGGGCTTGAGTCTTAATCGATGACAGCACAAGTGCAACCTATCTCAAGAGATAGGTTGCACTTGTCGCTTATTGTGTGGAGTCTAACGGAGCCAGACTTTACTTAGCTAGAAACGTCTTTGCTTGTTTCAGTGCCAGTTGCCCGATGTTATAGATGGCCCA
>JAYUYI010000788.1:0-2558 GCA_043752545.1 Thermoleptolyngbya sp. | reverse complement strand
CTGAAATTATTTGTGTTGGAACTGAGCTACTGTTGGGTGAAATTTTAAACAGTAATGCTCAGTTTTTAGCTCAACAGCTGGCGCTGCTGGGCATTCCGCATTACTACCAATCGGTGGTAGGCGACAATCCGGCTCGGCTGCAACAAGTGATGGCGATCGCCGCTGCACGGTCTCAGGTTTTAATTTTCACGGGGGGCTTGGGGCCAACGCCCGATGATCTGACGACAGAGACGATTGCTGACTTTTTTGGGGTGCCGCTGCTCGAACGGGCTGATGTGTTGCAAGACATTACCGATAAGTATGCGGCGCGCGATCGCATCATGACAGCGAATAATCACAAGCAAGCGCTGATTCCCCAAGGGGCAGACCTGCTGCCTAACCGTACAGGCACGGCTCCCGGCATGATTTGGCAACCGCGCCCTCAGCTGCTCATTCTCACCTTCCCTGGTGTGCCTAGCGAGATGCAAACGATGTGGCACGAAACCGCAGTGCCCTATTTGCGCAGCCAAGGATTTGGCCAAGAAACGATCTATAGCCGCACGCTGCGGTTTTGGGGCATCACAGAATCGGCGCTGGCAGAAAAAGTCGCCCCGTTTTTTGAGCTGTCTAACCCCACCGTTGCCCCCTATGCCGGCAAGGGAGAGGTCAGGCTACGGGTTTCCTCTAAAGCAACATCGCAGACCGTGGCCATGGAGGCGATCGCGCCTGTGGTCGAGCAACTGCAAGCACTGGGTGGATTAGACTGCTATGGTGCAGACGACGATACTCTAGCTGTCGTGGTTGGCAAGCTGCTTCAGGCGGCGGGGCAAACCCTGGCCGTGGCCGAATCTTGCACAGGTGGCGGGTTAGGGCAGCAACTCACTACCGTTCCCGGCAGTTCTCACTACTTTTGGGGCGGGGTGATTTCCTATGATAATCAGGTTAAGGCATCGCTATTGGGAGTAAATCAGCAGGATCTAGCCCAATTCGGTGCAGTCAGCGCTGAAGTGGCACAGCAGATGGCGGCAGGCGTGCGATCGCGCCTAGGGACTACTTGGGGGCTGAGCATCACCGGGATTGCAGGTCCCGATGGCGATAGTGAGACTAAACCTGTAGGCTTGGTATACATTGGGCTAGCAGGCCCTAATTTCCCAGCCACCAGTGCCCGCTACCTATTTGGCTCGAATCGCAGTCGGGATTCTGTCCGCTGGATGAGTGTGAGTGCAGCGCTAGACTTTTTGAGGCGGACATTGTTGGAGGGCGATCGCTAGATTTTGCAAAATACGCGGATTGGATTTAACGTTGGTGTGCCTTAATGCACATTTATCCCTGGCTCTACGCTCCAGAGGCGAAGTTTCATCCGAGAATAGAGGAGAATTACGGGTATATGCTTGCCCCTGATGCCTGCGGCAGGTCGATCGACAGAGGCTATTCATGAGCATTTCCACATCAGTATTGGATGAGCTATTCCAGCGCTCACCCCATCTGCGTCCTCAGCTCTATTTCAAATCGTCGTTAACGGCTCTGTCTCATGCTATAGAAGATCAGGTGCTGGCAGCGGGAGGGCAGCCGTTGGTCATCGCTAGTTTCCAGCGAGAGCGGTTTTATCGGCAAGAAGCCCATCGCTATCTGAGAATTGCTGCATTGACGGCTCAAGTTTATGTGCTGGCAGCGCCTGAAACCAGCTTTATGAATGGGTCAGAGCACTACGAAACGGTGGCCTTTGACCCCGCCGATCAACTTTGCCGAGAGTGGCATTTGGTCGTCATTGGGCAGCAATATGCCGCTTGCTTGGTGTGCCGAGAACGTCAAACGACGTCTAATTCGGTTGATCCGGGTGAACTGGCGATGGATCAAACCCGGCGGTTTGAAGGAATCTGGACGTTTGATCGGCAAGTCAGCTATCAGGCAGCTGATATTTTGCTGGAGCGGATTTTGGTTTACCGTCCTAATTTGGCGACTAAGGTACAGCAGGCTAGGGCTAAGCTGTGGGTCGATCCAGAGGTTGGTCTAGAGATAGACCCCGATCCGTTTGCCCAGCGGTTAGTCACACATTTGCAGGCAGGTCAATATAAGCTACTCAAGGCGTATCGCTCGATCGCTGCCCAAGAGCGGAAAGAACGGCTGGTGAATTCAATTACAATGGCCATTCGCCAATCGCTGAAGCTGGAGGACATTTTTACCGTTGCGGTTGATGAAGTCGGTAAGGCCATGCAGGTCTGCCGCTGCTTAATTTATCGCTGTAAGTCTACCGATGCGACGGCCACAATCGCCTATGAATATCGGCGCGATCGCCAAATTGTGCCGTTGGCGGGAGAAGTCTGGTCGCTGAAATCCAACCCGTTATTTCAAGCGGTGGTGCAGCGGCGGGTGGCGGTGGCGATCGCCAACACCCAAACGGAAGCCGCTTTAGACCTCACCCCGCTGCACTCTACCCTAGAGCGCTGGCAAATTCGCGCCTGGTTAATGGTGCCGGTGATTTACCAGGGACGACTATTGGGCATGGTTGAGCTACACCAGTGTCTAACTGACTCCCATAGCTGGACCGAGGCAGAGCGATCGCTGGTTGAAGCGGTGGC
>JAYUYI010000787.1:0-2558 GCA_043752545.1 Thermoleptolyngbya sp. | reverse complement strand
GCGATCGCTGCCCAAAGGCCCACCCCACCCAGACGCATCTCCTAGCTCTAATCGCTGCCCCACAATCAGCCGCACCCCTTCATTTCGGGCACGACGCTCCCAATATCCATCTAACCCCACAGCACTACTGTCTTGTCCCGCCGCAGGATTGTTCCCAACCAGTTGCTCATTGCCAGCTGCCGGAATCAAATCTCCAATCTTGTTGCCCCCTAGGTCAATCGCGGGGTCATCCTCCCGCCCACCATAGAGAGGCTTAGGGCCATAGCGGTTGTCGGCTCGGTAGGCATCGTCCACATACGGGGGTGTTTCTTGATCGGGCTGCTTGAGTCGGTCATTCGGGCCAGTGGTTGATGGTGGCCAAGACACTGACGTCATCCTACCGCGAGAGGCTGAACGACCCTCGGTTTGCAGAATTACCGGGTCGAGCGCATAGCCGGACGGAACGGGTGCACCCGGTACCGAATCACTCCCACTATCTAGCGTTGCCACCGCAGGAGCCGCGCCGAACCCTCTAAACAAATCAAATTGGGCGCGATCGCCTGTCGTAGACGTGTCTGTATTTAATTTGCCGGCAATGAACTCACCTGTAAAAGCGGGATTTGGTGGATCTGCTTCGATCGCGACGGTCGTAACCTCAGAGGCTTCCTTAGTTGTGTTTAGACAAGAATGTTCGGAGCTAATCAGATAGCTACGAAAACTGCCGCCACCGATGATCACGTTGCCTTCGGAGTGCATGGCTCCGTTCCAGTTAAATGCAGGACCTGGAAAAATCTCTAGGTCATTGCGAAACCAAGCGCCCCACTTATTTCCCTGTTCTACCGTGCGGTCTTGGTGAAACTCTAGTGCAGCAACTGGGCGGTTAGCCGCATCGGGCTGAACATAGACATCCACCTGAAAGTTTTTGCGTAGCTGAGATGTTTGGTTACTGCTGGGCAGCCAACCTCGACCCACCCCATCTGACGTTGCCGCTGCCGCTGTTGCAGAGGCACAGGCCGGATCTTGTTGACCCGTATTGCTTAAGGGACCATGTCGCACCTCTAAGCGGCCAGCCCGAACAGGTAGCGCCGCATCAGAAGTATTTAGCAGACCTGCTGACGTTGCTGGCGTTTTATAAATAATTGAATAAGCCACTGTGGCATCGGGTGTACCGTCGCCATCCGTATCTGCCTTGTAGTACCAAGCGTTGTCAACCCGACCATCCCTATCTACATCCAGCCGCCTTTCTTTAGTCTGTGGATCTCCAGGCAGCGTGTAGGGGTCATACGTTGCTGTAGTAGAAGGATGGGGCGGCACCGTCGTGGTTCCAATGGGAAGGCCGTCATTGAGCATCATTCCCAAGAGCCATTTTTCAGACGGAATACCGCTGGGAAAGCGTGGATCTCGCCGAGCATCAAACAAGTATTCTAATTTTGCTTTTGCCCGATCCAGGGTAGGCGTGGCGGCGTTATAAATCACTCGCTGTTGCCGTTCACCAATTGTTTGAACCGTGCGAGTGTAGGTGCGATAGCCAATGGAACCCACTGTCAGCAGCAATACCAGCAGCAGCAGTACAGTGGTGGGCAAAATAAAACCCGCCTTTGATAGCCGGGGGTATTTACCCAGACGCATTAGATTCCGGAACAACCAAAGCACGGATTGCTTGGTAAATTTTGTGGTGAGTTGCTGCACCCGAACCAAGAGATGCTGAATAGCGCTGGTTAGCTTGCGGCCTGACATAACTGCCTTCCTGTAAAAATAGAATATTCCGAGACATGCCACACCTTGAAACAACCAGACTTGCAAACGCAAGACAGCTGGAAACTGGTCAATCTCTCAGAACTAAAAGTTAAACAATTAGACTCCTCTCGACCCATAGCAGTAGCGCTCAATAAACCCAAGGAGAACAGCTTCAGACTTCTGAAGGCCATTTATTCTATGTGAGTCAGATTGGCTAGCGCAACTAGTACTAATTGAGATTGGGAGAGTCGAACTAAAACAGGTAATCAACAGGAGAACTACAAGACCATTGGCCGCTCACTCGTACAAGTTTTGTAAGCAGGTATGTTTTTTAGCCTTACAAAAAAGACTTAGATGAGGGCAATGCAGCAATTCTAGAGACAGGTGAATGAAAAACTTAATTACGGTTAAATCTGAAATATTTGAGGCCGAATGCTCGAGAGAACAAGCTTTGAGACGTTCCGCCCGAAAACTTGCCAAAAAACAAAAATATACAGCGATACCCTGAATAGTAGCAAAATCTAGCCGTTACTCATAACCGTGTTTTTGTGTAAATTTATTACTCCATGATTAAAGAGTCTGTAATATGCGGATGAATATTACACATGATACCCACCTCACTTCCCGAAGCGATCAGGGGCAATCGTGGATTTTGAGCGGTTTATCGGCGACGTGACCAACCATTTTCCAAAAAAATAAATCTCCCGTGGTGGTAGAGACATGATTAATCTTGTCTCTGCCACCACGGGAGATTATTCTACCTAAACTTTTAAAAATTGAGCCTACTTAGATCCAGGCATAGTGGCATGTCTAAACAAGCTTGGCTCTAACAATGATTGGAG
>JAYUYI010000786.1:0-2559 GCA_043752545.1 Thermoleptolyngbya sp. | reverse complement strand
TGATCCAGGGCTTCTAGGGCTTTGTTGATGAAATCTAGCGTGTGCCCCCCATCCAAATAGCGATGATCGGTCGCCGCCGCAAACAGCAGCTCGGCAATCTGGGTGCGAGAGAAACCAGAACGCACGGCTGTAATCAAACATCGCTCCGCCGCCTCAGCATCGCGCCGTTTAATGAACTGCCGGAACCAGATTTTGAGCTGCTGAAACTCTGCCGCAGCCGTGGGTAACGGATGCACCAAAAAATGGGGTGGGGCGGCAGCACTGTCCCGCGCGATCGCCGATAAGCCTTGATATAACGCTCGGGGGCGATCGCTGTCTTCCAAATAGGGCAGCAGATTCATCAACGCGGTGAGGATAGTCAACCCCATATCCCACCCGGTTTTGCTATAGCGCGTCCCAAAAGCCAAACCCACTTGAAACGGCTCTGTGGGCAGCACTTTCAGATCCAGTAACGCTATCACCGACTTGGCAATTACCAGCGAAATGCCCTGCTCTAACCCATCCTGCAACCGCTGCTGCTGGTGCGATCGCACATCTGCTCGCGGTGCCAAATCCAGCCAAATCTCTCCCGCTTGAACCTGCACCGGAAATGCTCGCACATCATCAGCCCAGCTATCAAAGGTGCCACCGCTGGCCAAATCAAAGCGGGCATAGTGCCAGGGACAGGTGACAATACCGTCTTTACAAACGCTGCCGTGTAGCGGAAATCCCATGTGAGGGCAGCGGTTATCGATTGCATAAATACGCCCCTCGCTATAAAACAGGGCGATGGTTTGACTGTCTAAACGTACCAACAAGCTGCCTTTTGCTTCCAAGTCGGCCAATGCCGCCGCCCGCATTAGGTGAGTTGAGGAACCTGTCGTATGAGTCATGGTTTCTAAACAGAAATCTTTAGAAACCATCGTAGACAACCGAGTTGACCTTTGGTGCAGACGAACTAAAAAATTATTGGAGGTGCGATCGCATCAAAATTAACTAAAAAACTCAGAACCCCACTCTACACCGATAGTACAGGATTCTGAGCCTCAACTTTTATGCAATTTAACATTACAGACGTGAACTAGTAGACCTGACTAGCGCTCCATCGCTCTAAACGATTGGTATGCTTTTTCTGAATCGTAAACATGACACTGTTTCACAATATCTTGCATCAATTCCAAGGAAAATTCACACTCTTGCATATAGCTTCCCCATCGTTGTTTTAACGCTTGATGCGCCATCCGCAAATTATATGAAGGAATCGCAACCGACACATGATGAGGAATATGAACGTTGATATCATGACACAAGATTTCTACCCAACGGGGATAGACACAGTGAACGGTTCCTGCTAGCTGTGCTTCTGCTGCACTCCAAGATTCGATCGGTCGAAACTGGCTATTCATATTGGTGTGATGCACTAGCGTGAACGTGCTCATCCAGAAGTGGTACACCAGCCAGGGCATTAGCCAGAACTTGACAATGCCCCATGCACCTACAGCCATGTACAAGGTAGGAAAGAGCACGGCTACAAAAATCGCGATCATGGCGATCGAAAATGTCGCCTTAGCGTGATCTCGCTTTGCAAATCTGGCCAGGGTAAAGTGCATACTGCCCAAATGCACCAGCGATGCCGCCCACCAAAATCGACCACGGATACCACGGTAGAAAAACTTAATGATGGGCGTTGCCTGAAAATACTCTTCAGCAGTCCAGGGTTGCCAAGCGTTGTCTTCGCCTAGTTTGTTGGTGTGTCTGTGGTGGTGGGCATGTAAAATGCGCCAGCAGTGAAACGGATATAGCGATGGCAGGATCATGATGTGACCGACTAAATCATTGACCCAGCGCCGCTGTGCAAACGAACGGTGGCCGCAATCGTGGGCAACCACAAACCAGCCGGTGAGGGCTGTGCCTGTGAAAATCCAGGCAATGGGCAAGAAGAACCAGGGAAGAGTGGCGATCGCAATATATCCAACAATTGCAGCAACCACACTTGTCAATAAAAACGACCAGGCTTTGCGGCGATCTTTCTGAAAGCACTCTTTCGGGAGTGTTTTAATTATATCTTTCAACTCTAGGTGGGCGTTGGCTGAGGACATCCACCCTGTGACGATCGGATCTTGCGTTGCAGTCATGAATTCAGTCAAATCTCCAGCAAAATTAAGTGGCTGCACACACGCGCCTACAAAAACTCTTCTACGTAGCTCACAAGGACAACTCAAGAGGAGGTTCGCTGGTTACTAGTTGCACAGTTTTTTAAGCAACGAGCATGAGACTGCTTAAAAAATCTTTACAATCATAGCATGTAGGAGATATCACATGGATTGCGGCTCACCCAGATCCTTTGATTGAAAATTGTCTTGAAAGAACTATACTGACCTTTGGTGAGTCGTAGACGATAAGAGAGTAAGGGCTGCTCCCCCATCCGGTTACAGGAGTCAACTGATGAAACATGCAGGTCAAGACGCGTTAGATGCATTAGAAGAATTGCTGGTAGCAATTCGGCAGCATAAAAGCTTAAAAGAAAAAAGGCGTGGAATTTTCTATTGAAAATCCAATGCCTTTCTACACTTTCACGAA
>JAYUYI010000785.1:0-2563 GCA_043752545.1 Thermoleptolyngbya sp. | reverse complement strand
CCAACCCAACTATCAAAATGAAAGTCTTGATTCAGGGCGATGGGCTGGCGGTGAAAGACGTGAATTCGCTGATTGCCACCCCGGTGAGCACCGATGCAGGCACGCTGTTTTCAAATTTGACGGTGCAGGTGGAGGATGACGCGATTACGGCGCTGGACGGCACCGCTCGCCTGCAAAATGTGACGGCGCGGGTGACAGATGTGCCCAAACTGCTGACCCAAGGCAATGCTCAACTGCGATTTCGCAACCAGTTAATCACGATTGAGCAGGGGCGCACGGTCTACGGCAGCATCCCCGTGGCGTTCAAAGGCACCTACGACCTGGTAGAGGGCTACAACCTGACGGCGCAGCTGCGGGGGGTCGATCTGCGGCAGGTGCAGAGCACCGCTGATATCACGCTTCCCATCCCAATCACTGGAGCCTTTGATGCCGATGTGGCCATCACAGGTGTCCCAGAGCAACCCGTGATTCGCGGTACGGTGAGCAGTCGCAACCGGGTACGCGTGGATCGAGTCGATTTGGCCACGGTTCGCGCTCAGTTTACGCTGGCTGACAATGTGCTGAATCTGGAGCGGCTGAGCGCAACTCCATCGGTCGGGGGGGCGATCGCCGGAACGGGTCAGATTGTGCTGGGTGAGCGGGGCAGGATCACCGCCACAGCACAGGTGCGCAACCTGCCGGGCGATCTGATCGCCCGTGCCTATGGCGTCAACAGCCGCGACATCAGAGTGGGGTCGCTCAATGCCGATGTCCGAGTGGCGGGTGGCTTCGATGCGGTGCAAACAGCCATTCGCTGGCAAGCGCCTCAGGGCACCTATCCGGCTCGGGGCGACATTGCCATTGCGGGCGATCGCATTCAGTTTCGCAATACGGTAGTTCAGGTGGCAGGCGGCACGCTCACAGCCCAGGCCGAGCTTGCCAACGGGCGCTGGCAAGCCGCCGTGGTGGGCAATCAAATTGGGCTGAGGCAGTTTTCACCTGAGCTGCGCGGCCAGTTTGGCGGTGACCTGCGGCTGGCCGGCAGTCTAGCCAATCTCAGCCCCAGCAGCATCCGCGCAGAAGGCGATGTCCGGTTTTCGCAAGGGCTATCGGTGCTCAACCGTCCGTTAACCGCCAGAATTCGTTGGTTGGGCGATCGCCTCGCGATTGATCGAGCCACGGCTCCAGGCTTCAGCGCCAACGGAGTGGTACTGACGCAGCTAGAGGGACGAGGTGCCCCTGCCATTTCTCGCTTCGACGTTAACCTGCAGCTGCAAGGGTATGATCTGGCCAGTTTGCCCGTAACTCTCCCTGCTCAGGTTCAGGTGGCGGGGCTAGCCGATTTTGCCGGACGCGTAACCGGGACTCCGGCGGTGCCCAGAGTAAACGGGCAATTGCAGCTGAATAATTTGGTGGTGAATCGACTCCGATTTGAGCCTGTGCTAGCGGGCGTCGTTCAGGTGGCGTTGGGAGAACAGGTGGAGCTAGATCTGCGCGGTCGTCAAGATCAAATTGCGGTGCAGTTAGACGGCAACTACCGTCCCGGGAGCTTTCGGGTGCAGTTAGATGAGGCGATCGCCAGCGGCACCACACGCGGCAACATTCTCTACGCCAATGTGGATCAGTTTCCGCTAGATTTACTAGATCTGGCTCCGGCACCCCAGGCCGGATTAGGCCGAGTGGCGGGACGGGCAACAGGATCGGCGCAGGTGAATTTAAACACATTGGCGACCACAGGAACAGTGGCGATCGCCAACCCCGCCATCGGCTACATCCAGGCTCGGCAGTTCAACGGGCAGTTCCGTTACGGCAACAACGCCTTTACCTTACTCAATAGCGAACTGGCCTTTGCCAACAGCCGCTACCAGCTAGACGGCACCGCCACCCTAGGCAGCAACCCACAAATTAATGGGCAAATCCGCACCGCCCAAGGCAACGTTCAAGACATTCTCACCGCCCTACAGTGGTTTGACCTATCCGATATTCGGCGCGGCATCCAATCTCCGACCTATGGGACAGCCGCCACTCTCCAGCCCGCCGCAGTTGGGCAACCAGACGACCCACTGATTGCCCAACTGCGGCGGTTCTCCGAAATTTTGGCGCTGATCGACATTCGACAAGCCGAACGAGCCGCTGCCAGCCCCTTACCGTCCCTGTCCCAACTGCAAGGCACCTTTGCGGCCACCATTGACATTTCCGGCTCACCGCAGGCAGGGCTAGGAGTAGATTTTGACCTGCAAGGGACTAATTGGAGCTGGGGGAACGATTATTCAGTAGAACAGGTTGTAGCCCAAGGCAGTTTTACCGATGGCGTGCTGGACTTGTTACCCCTACGCCTGCAATCGGGTGATGCGTTTGTCAACTTCTCTGGCACCATCGCGCAGGCTCAAACATCTGGGCAGCTCCAGGCTCAAAATATTCCCGTAGAACCGCTGCGCGATTTTGCTAAGCTGCCGCTCGACATTACGGGCACCCTCAATGCGAATGCTTTATTAGAAGGCAGCTTGGGCAACCCGTCTGTTCGAGGCGAAGTAATTTTAAGCAATGCCACAATCAATCAAACCCCGATTGAGGGCGCTAACAC
>JAYUYI010000784.1:0-2570 GCA_043752545.1 Thermoleptolyngbya sp. | reverse complement strand
TTTCGGGTTCAAGGTACGCCACATCGGGCAACCCCAACCAAGGCCCCTGATCGACCCGTGCTTTATTGAGCACCATCTGCGGCTCGCCGTTTTCCCAGCAGCCACCCATTTGAGGCGGCAAATCATGGGCATGAGTATGAAAATCGCTTTGGGTACCGCGATAGGTGGGGCGGCTTTCCATCGCGGCAAACCAGTCTGCTAAGCGAGGATTTTCTGCTCGCATAGAGTAGCCTTTATAGTAGTAAAGGCTCGCATTCATCCGCTCAACATAGGGCGTAAAGATCACGTCGGCAGTGCCAAAGTCAGCTAAGAAATATGACCCTGGGGTGCTGGCTAACGCCGCTTCGACCTTCGCCACAACAGCCTCAAACTGCTCCCGGTTACGCTGCTCTTGGCGAGACGAACTGGCCGGGTAGCAAAGCCAAGCACACCAGCCTCTAAACAGCAGGCGCTCTAGCTGCCGGAGCGGCAGCACGGTGGCATCTAGCATCCCCGCTCCCAAGGCTCCATAAGCCCGTTCCAGCGCCATCAAAATATCATCACTTTCGGTAATAATGCGACCGTCTAGCTCCAAAGCAGGCAGCATCCCCGATGGCACCCTACGCTTGTACCAGCTCTCTTTTTCGCCGTAGCAAAACATCGTCACTTTTTCGATCCGATACGGAATTTGCTTTTCCTCTAGCCACAGCCAGACTTTTTGGCAGTACGGGCACCAGGCGTGGTGGTCGCGGTATAGCGTTACTCGCACAGCCGATTCAAGCTGGCCAAATAACCGTAGCCGAGATTGAGCATTGGTTGGTCCATTGATCGAGTCAAGTTGAAAGTCTGTCAGGGCTTCTAGCTCTGGCCAGCTGAGCGGAGCGGCGGAAGTGGAAATGGGTGTCATGCTGAGCGCTGAATGTGACAGACGGATAAAGGACTAGGATGGCGGGTGCACCCCCCGAGGGTAGGGAATGGAGGCGCTGCGATGGACAGAACCTTTATGCTCATTATCCTGCATTTTTATTTTTAGCGATCGCGCTATGGGTCTACAGCGATTCACCCAACTGTCTTTCTAATTCGGCAATCCGCGTTTGCAAAACCGCTACTCCCTGTTCAGAATAGCGAAGCAGAATATGTTGCGGACAGTTCCAAGCTCAGCCTTCAATCTCAAACAAAATAGCCCGTTCAATTTCAGAATCATCTTCAGGCATTGTGAGGCGATCAATTAAGGTGCGATCGCCTTCCACATAGCGCGCCCGTCCAATAATTTTGAGCCGACGCCGATGACGATAATTCATCAAAAACAAAAAGGCTTTGTTATTCTCAGACAGATTGCCCACCGACACATATTGCACATTGCCGCGAAAATCGGCAAAGCCTAGGGTCTTCTCGTCTAGCACCTTGAGAAACCCCCGATACCCGCCGCGCAACTGGATATAACGATAGCTATTGGAACCCACTGTTCCCAGATAAAATCCCTCCATGCTGGCCATAAATGCGGCAATATCGGGCGTAACCGAGTCGTTATCTGGCTCGCCTTGCTCAAACCGGGCATAGCTGGCGCGGGATCCGCGCTGTTCTTGAATCGCTTTGACTGCAGGCGTGAAGGCAATTTGGGAGAATTTGCGAGGCATAGAGAGTCTCCCGGTTGGGATTGATAGCAGTAGTTTAGCTAACTGCCGCCTCAAGGGAAGCAGCATCGCCTGGTGCGGGCAATCTAAATGGTAAACCTGAGTCGGGGAATCGTTAATTCCTGGAAGAAACTTCCAGGTTTTGCCCGGTTGAACAGTCAGTTGACCAGAACTCACGCTCTAAACGTCCTAAAAAAGATAGGAGCCAGCATTGGTGCTGACAAACTGAACTGATGGTCTGGGGCTGAGGACGGTGACGTTGTCTGGGCTTCATGGCAGTACCCCTGGCAAAACAGCGTGGAGAAGATGCCATGATCGCCATTCAGGGCGCATTGATTCTATCCCATGGCTCACGAGATTTTGCCCCATTTCAACGAGTCATCCAGCAGCTACCGCAACAGCTCTGCCAAGACCTGTGAAACACCAAAAGTATCTGAATTCCTGGGCTGAATCTCTGTAATAGCAGCCCTAAAATTTTACGGAACAGCGTCCTCAGCAGGCGGCTGAACGGGTGCTCTCCAGGTGACAATGCGATCGCTCAACGGCACCAATTCAGCACCGGGATAGTAGAAGCTGAGAATGCGACTGGCAGACCAGCCCAGCCGACCGAGATTGTAGGCTCCTGTTTGGCTCATGCCGACAGCGTGGCCTAACCCACCCCCCACAAAGCTATAGCCCTTCAAGACTTGTTGGGTTTGAGGGCTGGTGGCCAGCGATGAGGATTTGTCTATGGTTTTAGCGGCTACAGCGACGCTAGAGGTGGTTCCATCTGTCAGACCTGTAGGATTACTAGCCGCCGCGTCGGGGGCAGTGGGTGGGAATTTAGTCGCGTTGGGCGACGGTTGAACCAGAGGCACCGTTTCAAAGATGGGTTCCAGGTAAAACAAGGTGCTGTCGGGGGCATAGACTGCCCGCAGAATTTCGTCTTTTTCTAATTCAACAGTGCCCAAATCGGTT
>JAYUYI010000783.1:0-14381 GCA_043752545.1 Thermoleptolyngbya sp. | reverse complement strand
ACTTATGACTGTCTCACCCGTCTCCACTCCCGACCTTACCGATCTAGCGCGACACACCCGCGAAGCAGCGCGATCGCTGGCGGCGCTGCCAACCGAGTCACGCAACCGGGCGATCGCTTCCATGGCTCAGGCATTAGAAGCAGCGGCTCCGCAGATTTTGGCGGCCAATGCGGCAGATTGTGAGGCGGCGATCGCAGAGGGGTTGGCAAAACCGCTATATGGGCGGCTGAAGCTGGATGCGACGAAATTGGCGGGCGTGATTGCGGGCGTTCGAGATCTGGAGCGTCTGCCCGATCCGGTGGGGACGGTGCAGATTCATCGTGAGCTAGATCAGGGGCTAGTGATGACGCGAATCACCTGTCCGTTGGGCGTGTTGGGGGTCATTTTTGAGTCGCGCCCCGATGCGCTGGTGCAAATTGCGTCGCTGGCGGTGAAGTCGGGCAATGGGGTAATTTTGAAAGGCGGGCGGGAGGCGGTGCGCTCGTGTGAGGCGCTAACGCGGGCGATCCATCAGGGGCTAGAGGCGGTAGGGCTTGACCCAGCGGTGGTGCAACTGCTGACCACGCGGGAAGAAACGGTGGCTCTGCTGCAATTAGATCAGTATGTGGATTTAATTATTCCGCGTGGCTCTAATGCATTTGTGCGGTTTGTGCAGCAAAATACGACGATTCCGGTGCTGGGTCATGCCGATGGCATCTGTCATCTATATGTCGATCGAGCAGCGGAGATTGAACAAGCGGTGGCGATCGCCGTCGATGCCAAGACCAACTATCCATCGGCCTGCAATGCGATCGAAACGCTGCTGGTGCATGAGGCGATCGCTCCCCAGTTTCTGCAACAGGCCATTCCGGCATTGCAGGCACAGCGGGTAGAGTTGCGCGGGGATGCCCGGACTTGCGCGATCGCTGCCGGGCAGGGGGTAACGCTGGCGACTGCAACAGCAGCCGATTGGGCGACAGAATACAGTGACTTGATTTTGGCAGTAAAGCTGGTGGACTCGGTGGAGGAGGCGATCGCCCACATCAACACCTATGGATCGCGCCACACGGAGGCGATCGTCACCGCAGCCGCCCAAACGGCCAAAACCTTTATGGCACAGGTAGATGCCGCCGGAGTCTTCCACAATTGCTCCACCCGATTTGCCGACGGGTTTCGCTATGGCTTTGGGGCAGAAGTAGGCATCAGCACCCAAAAAATGCCGCCGCGTGGCCCGGTTGGGCTAGAAGGATTGGTCACCTATCAGTATCAAGTAGTAGGCCAAGGGCACATCGCCGCCACCTATTCGGGTGATCAAGCCAAAGCGTTTACTCATCGAGATCTGTAATACGATTTGGCAATTCCCCGTTTATAGTATTTCTCACTTATCTGCTGATGCACCTTCCCAATGAACCGCCTGCATGGCAGGTCAAGGCAACCGATACCTACATCACCCTGCGCCATGAAAATCAGGTCGTGGGGATGCTCAAACCCGATATTGCAGCTCGCATTGTGGCACTACTCAACGATGAAGAACGCCTAAAAAAAGCGCTGCAATTAGCCTGTTATGACCTAATGATTCGCTCCGGTGGCGGTGGCGCTAGGGAAGTCGATTACCTTTGCACCAAATACATCAATCAGGCTAGTCGGCCAACCTCGGGTACGGGGGCGATCGCCCTCTGGCTGAAGCAGCGTCAGACCGATTTGGACATTACAGATCAAGAATTTGAACGGTTTTGCGATTCATATCGCCTACTCCCAATCAAGCTGCAAGGGATCTATGAAGGGCGAGAAATTGATAGTTCGATGTTGACGCCGCTGTCACGAGTGCTGGGCTGTTCGGTGGAGGAGGTTCTACAGGTCTTGGAAGGGTAAGTTAGCAGGGTAATTTAGCATGACCGAGAATAGTCACACCGACTGCATTCACCTAGAGGGCATCCGTGCCTACGGCTACACAGGATTTTTGACTGAAGAGCAAACCCTCGGGCAGTGGTATGAAGTGGAGCTGAAGCTCTGGTTAGATTTGTCGCGACCATGCCAAAATGACTGCTTAGACGATACTTACGACTATTCGAGCGACATCAGGGCGATTCTACAGTTGATTCAAACAGCCAAGTTTAAGCTGATTGAACGATTAGCAGGGGCGATCGCCGACATTGTCCTCGCCTCTGGCAAAGTGGAACAAGTCTACGTGCGGCTGATCAAAGTCAACCCACCCATCCCAGACTTTACGGGCACCGTCTCAATCGAAATTACCCGCACAGCAGATTAACCGGGTAGAGACGCAATTAATCGCGTCTCTACGGGTTAATCGTGTCTCGGGACGCACTGGATTGGCGATCGCTATGCGCTTTGCACGCTGATGCTTACAGGTTTGTAGACCTGCTCTCGGGCTGCTACCATCCCTGCTACCAGCAGATCCATCTCTTCGCGGGTGTGCAGAGCATTGACTGTAATCCGCATCCGAGGCTTGGCAATAAACCAGATGGGCGACACCCACAGACCATGGTCATTCATCAGCGTCCGGGCATATTCCTTCGGATTGATCTCTTCGGGCAACATGACAGGAATCACGTTGGTTTCGCCAATCGGATCGAAATTGTTCTCTAGCAGCCGCGCCCGCAAATATCGGGTGTTTTCGTGCAAGCGCTGCACTAGCTCAGGCGTTTGACGCACCTGCCGGACGCTGGCTAGGGCGGCAGCGGCTAGCGGGGGAGCCAATGAACAGGTGCCAATGGAGGTAGGCGACACGTTCAACAATGGCTTTAGCTCAGACACATGGGTGCTAATGGCAGCACCGACCGATGCCCCAAACTTGGAGAAGGTGGTCATAATCAGCGGGATCACGCCGCGCTCGATTGCGTGCTGGGGCAGCATGTTGAAGTGCTCATAGATCCCCCGTCCGGTAGCACCCAACGCGCCGCTGGCATGGGCTTCGTCCATCACCAAGACGCTACCTTCATAGTTCTGCATGATGTCGATCATGTCCGGCAGGGGAGCAATGTCGCCATCCATCGAAAACACGGCGTCGGAGATCACCATGATCCGGTCGTCGGGTTTCGCGTAGCGTTTGAACCGCCGCTCTAAATCCTCCATGTCGCAGTGGCGATAGGCACGCACCCGCACCCGAGGACTGTTGCCAAACAGCTTCCCTGAACGGGTACCCGCATTGGCGATCGCCGATACGATACAGCCATGGTTCAGCACATCCGTCAAAATCAGCGTTTCGCGGGTATTTTGAAATCCGGGCACCGGAATGGCCAAATGGCAAAAGGCATCCATCAACGCCTGCATCGCCATCCAAGCATTCAAAAACAGCTGCGTATGGGGCAAGTGCTTAAACGCAGACACTTCTTCTTCTAACTGGCGGTGTAAATCAATCCGACCGCTCAGCACTGAGCAAGAACTATTAGACGTCCCGTATTGCAAAATGGCATCAATAGCCGCTTGCTTAACGGCTGGATGCTGCACCAAGCCCAACACATCATTCGTACAAAAGGTCAGTGCTGTATGCCGCCGACCTGTTTCGGCATCTTCAAGCTCAACTAAATTGCCCTGCTTGCCGTGGCAAATGTATTCGTCGGGGTCAAGCCCGCTCTCATACCAGCGCTGAACGTATTCCTTTACAACTTGCACAATAAACTCCCCTCACCTTAACTTTTAGGTAGCATATCGCCTCTAACTCAAAAGCAGAACGCCCAATTGGGTACTCTGCTTAGCCTCACTCCACATTTAGGGGAGAAGCGTCATATCGCGTCATATCGATAATTGTGACATCTAACTCAATCGCTCAATATACGGTCATTATGAGTGAAAAGTTTTCCTACTACTGTCCCAGAAATGGCACCCTCTATCTATCGGGGTTGTTCCAGTTCCCGCTATCCCCTGGAAGTGTCCATAGGAGTCGCCCTAGGCTCGCCGATCGCCGTTTTAGAGGCAGCCAGGACTCCTGTTTCTCCGACAAGGGATGACGCATGAATCGCAGGGTTGATCACTAGACTGGTTGGCGCACCCGATTGTTGCATAAATTGTTCATGCTGTCGGACGATTAACCGCTGGAGGGCAATAATAGCCGGGTTAATTTCGACGTAGCGCCGTTTGGCATTGCCTTGGTAGGTATGCTGTTCACTTTCAATCATTTCAACGTCTTGCCGTAAAAACGGCATGAACACATAGTGTCGAATCAAGCGCATCAGGGGTTGACGCAGAGCTTGAGGAAGCAGGCGGCAAAACGGTAGCTTGAGGAACAAAATCGAGAAGGAGCGCGTTTCTTGCGGCCCCATGGGCAACCGCATCAGATAGAGGGATGAGATCCCTTCCAGCGAACTGTGGTAATGGGGATAGTGATAGTGCACCGAGACAACGCGAGTGGTGACTTTGCTGCCATCTTCGCTCAAGCCCAGTACCTTAGTCATCCAGCCCTCGTAGTTGACCCGATAGTCTGCCAGGACAGAATCAGCCGTTTCTCTTAACTTGAGGAGCACCGGATCAAACCAACCTTGGAGGTTTTTGTGCAGATGACCGTGGAACACATCCATCGTATTCTCATTGCAAATGGAGAAGTGTGCCTGGAAGTGTCCGGTTATGGGCACTGCAAAAAAGTCGGGGTCGTCATACTCCGGGACAGCCATTAAGGTGTGCTCGGCGGCGAGGGCAGGGTCGCCCGGAAACACCCAAACCATGCCGTACTGTTCTCGGGTTGGATAGCTGCGCGCTTCGGCACAGGGCAGTTTCTGCTCCTTGGGCAAGTAGGGAATGTTGACGCACTCACCCGCTGAATCAAATTCCCAACCGTGATAGGGACAGGCGAGGCGATCGCCCATCACCTGCCCCTTGTGCAGCTGCACGCCCTTGTGGGGGCAGGCATCTTCTAACGCGTGGACGTTGCCGTCTGTGTCACGGTAGAGGGCGATCGCCTGTTGCCACACAACGACAGGGATCACCTGCTCCGGCTTCAGCGTTTCTGCCCAAGCCACCGGGTACCAGTGGTTGGGGTTAATGCCCACCTCCCGCACAATATTCTGAACCGTTTGCCCCTTTAACGTTGTTACCAATTCCATGCAGCCGCTTACCGATCCTCACTCGATACAAATTTCAAACTCGCGTTAGATGTCGCATCGGGCTAATACAAGGGCAACGTCCTCATCCTCACCCGTCCAACGAGTACGGTTAGTCGTTCAACCGTACCTAATTTGCTTTCTAGACTAAATTTTTGAACCGTTCTAGACTAACTAGTCTAGCGAATAAGGCTCATGGTTCAGCTGAACCAAGAATTATTCTTCGATCCATAAATGGATGGCTAAAACTCATTTCCTACCCAGACAAACTTAGATTTAGCAAAGGGTCTAGCGCCCAAACTCAGATTTATTCAGCTTTTATTTGCTCCACCAACTATCCATATAGGGTAAATATACTTATTTTAGCCTCGATCAATTCGTATCAGTCAAGCCATTTAACGCGGCTGATGCTCTCAATGCTTGGTCTAGATCTGCGGTTAAATCGGCAATGTGCTCTAGACCAATAGACAGACGCAGCAGGTTTTCGGGGGTTCCGCTGGTGGGGCCTTCAATCGAGGCGCGGTGTTCAATCAGGCTTTCGACGCCGCCCAGGCTGGTGGCGCGTTTGAACAAGTTGACCTGGGCGGCGACGGCAAAGGCAGCGTCGCGGCCACCGTGGATTTGGATGGAGAGCATGCCGCCAAAGGATTGCATTTGGTGGGTGGCGATCGCTCCCCCCTTGTGGCTGGGCAAACCAGGGTAATAAACGGCTTCGACTTGAGGCTGTTGGCTCAGCCATTGGGCTAGCTGCAAAGCAGTGTCGCTGTGAACGCGCATGCGGCAGGGCAGAGTTTGAATGCCGCGATGGATCAGCCAGCAGTCGAACGGGGAGGGAACGCCGCCGCCAATTTTTTGGATGGCGCGAATTTTTTGGAACAGGTCAGACGGCTCGCGGGCAATCACGGCTCCGCCGAGGACGTCGCTGTGGCCACCGAGGTACTTGGTGGCGGAATGGACAACGAGGTCGGCTCCGTGGCGGAACGGTTGCTGCAATACGGGGGTTGCCCAGGTGTTATCGCAGACGCAGATTGCACCGTTGCTGTGAGCTAGGGCGCTAATTTTGGCAATGTCGGTAATTTCGAGCAGGGGGTTAGAGGGCGTTTCAATCCAGATTAGGCGGGTGTTGGGGCGCAGCGATCGCGCCACCGCCTCCCCATCGGTCATATCGACAAAAGTGACCTCTAACCCCCACGGCTGCAAAATCGTGCGCAAAATGGCGGGTGTGCCTGTATAGACGTCGAGCGGCGCAATCACGTGGTCGCCGGGGGCCAATGCCTGAAACACGCTGAGGGTCGCAGCGGAGCCAGAGGCAAAGGCTGCCGCTTCAACGCCCCCTTCTAGAGCTGCCAAACACTCTTCTAGGCGGGCGCGGTTGGGATTCTCCAGCCGGGTGTAGAAGTAGCCGTGGGGGTAGCTGCCATCGGGTTCGCGCTCAAAGGTGGTGGACAGGTAAAGCGGCTGGGCGATCGCCCCAGTCGCAGGATCGATGCGGCGGCCAGCGTGGACGGCAATGGTTTCGAGGTTCATAGAAAGGGAAGGGAGAATTAGAGTTGAGTCAGAGTTGAATCAGTTTTGAGTTTTGAATTGAGCGATTAATTCAAAACTCAAAACTCAAAGGGGTTGGTTGCGGGTGGGGTCGCCGAGTTGGGCGTCGTACAATTTGAGGCGATCGCTGGGTTGAAGCTCGGGAGGAATGGGCAGAGCGGCACCCCATTGGGCGACTAGGGTTTGCAGCAGTTGATCTTGGTGGGCGTGGAGGGTGTCTAGGTTGGCGTTGCCAATGTCGATGATGCTGAACCAGACCAGTCCTTGGTCACGAGTAGGGAGAACTCCTGCCAGGGAGCTGACTTCGTTTAGGGTACCTGTTTTGACAGCGGTACCCGGCAAGATTTGCCGTCTTCCTAGGGTGCCGCGTTCGCGGCCAACCACTGGAAATAGGTCGGCAACATTCAGCTGTTGCGATCGCAGCTTGGTTTGAATGGTGATCAGCATGGCGGCGATCGCCCTAGGGGAGATTCGGTTTTCTGTGCCGAGGCCAGAGCCGTTGATCAGCTGGATTTCGGCAGGGTCAACCTGGGCGGCGGTAGCCGCTTGACGGGCAACGACAGCAGCACCGCCCAATTGCTGGGCTACAGAATCGGCAATAAAATTGTTGCTGAAAATATTCATGGCCTTGAGAATTTGAACCAGCGGCAAAGAGCGATGCCGCAGCAGGGGCACAAAGCCGGGAGCCTGAGACACGGCCTGGACAGTCCCGGCAATTAAGACCCGAGGCTCAGGGATGCCGGGAGGCATCTGGGCATGTTGGGTAGCGGCTTCATCGCCCCAGAGGTCAGCGTTTAGCCCTTGTTTAAGCAGGCTACCTGCTGCCTCTGGGTCGCCTTTAAAGTTCATGGCAAAATTACCCGCAATCACCAGATTGCCAGACACCCGCTGAATGCCAAGCTGGTTCAGGGCGTTACCCAGGGCGATCGCCTCCTCCCAGACAAACAGCGGATCGCCCTCACCTTGCACCACCAAGTCTCCTTGCACTACCCCATCTTGCAGTGCGCCAGTGATGCCAATCAGGGTGTTAAATTGGCGATCGGTGCCCCACAGGGTCAACGCAGCTAGCGTGGTCGGAATTTTGGTCAACGATGCCGCCGGAATGGGCACACTGCCTTGGTGCTCGGCCAGCACTTGGTTGCCCGCCTGAATAAAGACGCCTTGCTGAGCCGCAGGCATACCCAATGCCGCCAATTCTGCTAAATGTTGCTGGATCGCCGCAGCAGCAGTCGGGTCGGGGCTGGTTGCGGCAGGGGCTACCGCCGCCATTAGCCAATTGTCACTAGACCAGCTGGCCCAGTCTACCGAGCGCACAGGTTCAACAGTTGCCCTAACTGGAGCGGCCAATATCGCGATCAACAGGCTCCCCGTTAGCCCCATAGCGAGTGAATTCCGCACGTTAGACTACCCTCATAACGATCTCAATCGATGTCCGCACCCAGTGTCAGTGCCCAGTCCGTACCCAGCCCGTACCCATATCGCTTGCATCGGTCGTAGCATCAGAATTGCTGGCTCAAATCAGAGTGTGCCACACCACCTCCCCTTCTGTGTCAGGATCAAATTGCAATCCATGTGACTGTCATACAACTGGATGGATGACGAGGTAAACCGATGGCTAAATCTGACTCAAGTCTGGTGCTGCGGCAGCTCCCCATTGGAGTAGGAATGTTGGCCGGGTCGCTGCTGCTGGTAAATCGACTGTGGACGCCCGACTTGACCAATTCGCAAGCGCGCTCTGACGCCCTAGGGGTGATTATTAGTGCCGTGTTGATTTTAATTGGTTTGCTGTGGCAGCAAATTCAGCCGCGATCGCCCGATGCGGTCGTGCTCAATGGGCAGGAGGTATTTGACCTAGCCGCCGACTTGCCCGATCCAGTGCGGCTAGAGCTAGCTTGGGCGTCTCACATCCTCTTGACCAATACGGTGACGCGATCGCTCGTCGTCTTCGTCAACGGACAGGTGCTGCTGCGTCGAGGCATCGTAGGAGCCAGCCCCACTGTCGCCCCCGGAGCTATTTTGCAACGTGTCCTCCAAACCCAAAAGCCCGTCTATTTGGTCAACCTCCAGATCTATCCCGGGAAAGTTGAGTTTGACTACCTGCCCGACAATACCCAAGGCGTGATCTGCCAACCCATTGGGAACCAGGGCGTCCTGATTTTAGGAGCCAACGCGCCCCGCAGCTATACCCGCCAAGACGAAATCTGGATTGCCGGACTGGCCAATAAGTTAGACAGCACGTTAGACCAATGGCCGCTACCCCACCTCACGCATCCCTAACTCCTATGCTGATTCTATACTGGACTCTCGTACTGCTGATGATTGTGGGCATTGCAGGGGCAGTGTTGCCCGCTGTACCAGGTGTCGGCTTAATTGCGGTGGCGATCGCCGCCTGGGGATTTGCTAATGGGTTTGAGGGACTGGGGGTGCCGCTAGTGGTAGCGATCGTGGCGCTGCTCGTGAGTACGGGAATCGATTTTCTGGCTACTTACCTGGGAGCAAAGCAGGCCGGGGCGAGCATCTGGGGGCAGGTAGGCGCGGTTGTAGGGCTATTGCTCGGCTTTTTTGGCCTGTTGCCTGCTTTACCCATTGGCGGGCCATTGCTGGGGATTCTATTGGGGCCTCTGCTAGGCGCGATTGTGGGCGAGTTTCTCTATCGTCGCGATTTACGGCTAGCCATTCGTGCCGGGTTCGGCATCCTGGTTGGTTCATTGGTGGGGACGCTGATTCATGTGATTTTGGCGATCGCCACCGTTGCCGTCTTTTTGGTGACAACGCTGCCAACCGTCATGTGACCCACGCTTCCTTAGCAGCTCTTCTCGCCAAGCCGCCCAATCCGTTAATCTGTAATCAAAGTTAACGGCGGTGGGAGTGAGAGTTCAACACAATGCTGAGAATTATTACAGACTTCGATGGCCCCATCATGGACGTATCGGAGCGTTACTACCAGGTCTACCAATTCTGCCTTAGCCAAATTTCTCGCCCTGATCAAATCATTCAACAGCTGCCCAAGTCAGAGTTTTGGCGGCTAAAACGAGCCCAAGTTCCCGAACGCCAAATTGGACAAATGTCTGGGCTAGATGACATGCAAGCAGCAGAATTTGCGCGGCTGCGACGGCAAACCGTCCATACGCGCCCCTATCTAAAATATGACACGCCCATTGCAGGTGCCACAGAAACGCTAGAACGGATTCAAGCCCTGGGAATAGACCTATTGGTGATGACGATGCGACGCACCAGCGAGCTAGAAGAAGCCTTCAGCCGCTGTGACCTAGGGCGGTTTTTTGCTCCCGATCGGCGCTACTGCCTCAGTGAAGACTATGTCAAAACCACCGATGTTGGCGATAAGCCACTGTTGATGCAGCGGGCGATCGCCGACCTCTCCCCAGTCGAGAGCTGGATGGTAGGCGACACCGAAGCCGACATTGCGGCAGCCAAAACCCACGGCTTGAAAGTAGTCAGCGTCCTGAGCGGAATTCGCGATCGCACGCAGCTAGATCAGCATCAGCCCGACTGGGTAGCGACTGACTTAGGGGAAGCCGTAGACATTATTTTGCAACACGCCAACTGCTCTGCCTATCTCAACTCAGGAACCCTCAACGTAGGAAACCTCAACGCAGGAAACTGCTAATCAGCCACAGCAGCACAAACGTCAGCACGGCTGCGACGGTATTAGGGTCAAGCTGAGCCGCCAGAAGCTGAGGCGCTAGCAGTTCTGCCAACCATAGCCCTGTCAGCACCCCAACAACCAATCCCGCTAGCGTTAATAAAAACGCCCGCCCAAACTTATTTTCTTTACGGTTAAGAAAATAAAAGTTAAACCCGACGCCCAGCGCCAGCGCCACCGGAGGAGACGAGAAGCTCAAAAGACTAGCACCTAAAAACAGGCCAGCAGGCAGCAAAATATCGTTGCGGCTAGGCGTATCTAAAAAGCGCTGCAACCAAGCGGAAGCCTTCTTGGCTGGGGCTGGGGTAAAGTCTGGAGGCAGTTCTACCAGCTTTTCTGGAAATCGAATCCGATCAGGAACCTTAATCTTTCCTTCTTGGCGTTGCCGTAACCGATCCATCAAGATGGCATCATAGGCAGCCTCAATCGACTCCGATTGACGGCGATCGCCTCCCTGCTCCTGCAACAAACGATTTCGCGCTTCCTGAATTTCCTCAAACGAGGATGCCTCACTGACGCCCAGTTTCTCGTAGTGACTCATCTCACTCATCTACAACCTCCAGAAGACCCCCGCGATAGTCGATTATCATAATCTAGTAACAGCCGCAATAGGCTTGAAGCGAGAAACTGACAAACCCTACTAACCTAAGCTAAACCCTACGATAGCTAAATTGCCAACCTACCTCGAATTCTATGTGAATCTATGTTTCGTTAGCTAATATACAAATAGCCGTTGTTTTACTCGCTGCCAATCTCAAGTAACTGCTCAGTGCATTCGCCGCTTGCCCCATTGCCATTAGTGTAGCGGGCGGTTTGGGTTTCGCAAACTGAAGGCAGTGAAAGCTTAATCAAGCAGTTTTTGGCTCTAAGCGCACCTAGATCTTCTAGCATAGCCACTGGCCATTGCTAGATTTTGTGCTGATAATTGTCTTAGCGGCTGCTTAATATACTGGGTGCATATTTTCATCTTACGTAATTAGACCGTTCCTTCAGCCCAGAACGCCTAATCCCTTCCTAAGAATTGACTCAATCTATCTTTCAGTTTGATTTGAAATTCTTAACGTCCCTTTACTCCTCGAAACAAGGTTACAGCCATGGCTTCAGCCAAGATTCTCGTCGTTGACGACGATCAACATATTCGTACTCTCATCCACCGCTTCCTATCGAAGCATAGCTACCAGGTAGAGTCTGCTGAAGACGGGAAAGGAGCAATGGCGGTCTTTGAGCAGTTCAATCCTGACCTAGTCATTCTAGATGTGAACTTACCAGACGCAACCGGCTACAACCTTTGCCAAGAAATGCAGAGCCGCACAGGTGTGTTTGTGTTAATGCTCACAAGCCGTGCAGACGAAGCCGATAAAATTCGCGGTTTCTCTCAAGGTGCCGATGATTATTTAACTAAACCGTTCAGTCTTGGTGAACTAGAAGTTAGGGTTCAAGCTGTTCTCAAGCGTAAGCGCCCAATTACCGAAGCAGAACATAAGTGTTTAACGTTCAACGGGCTAGCCATCGATCCCGTGAGCCGCGAAGTGAGCCTCAATCAAGAGCAAATTCTGCTAACAGCGCTAGAATTTGACCTGCTCCATTTCTTGGCGAGCCATCCTGGCCGAGTGTGGCGGCGAGCTGAACTGATTCAGAAAGTGTGGGATTACGAATATGTTGGAGATCAGCGCGTTGTTGATGTACACATTGGGCAAATCCGTAAAAAAATTGAAATTGACACCAGTCAACCGGCACTGATCCAAACGGTGCGAGGCGTCGGGTACAAATTTGAAGCTCCCGATCTGGCTCAAGACGAGTAAATTTTTCATTTCTTTAAATTTGCTGACGGCAATTTTTATAGTTAAACTTAAAATCATGAGCCGCTCAAGATTTTAAGTCAATTAAAATCCAATAGGCTTGTGTCAAGGAAAAGTTTCACCCTTGCACACAAGCCTATTGGATTTGTTTTAATTCACAATTCCCAGAATCAACGCTGTTCTAGGCTTCCCATTTATCGGCGACGAGTTCAGCAAGGTCTACCACACGCTGGCTGTAGCCCCATTCGTTGTCGTACCAAGCAATCACTTTAATCATGTCGCCACCCATCACCATCGTTAGGAAAGAATCGATGATAGACGACGCATCATTGCCACGATAGTCGCAGGATACTAGCTCTAGCTCGCTGTAGGCGAGGATACCCTTGAGTGGGCCTTCAGCGGCTGTCTTCAGCGCTTCATTCACCTGCTCGGTAATGACTTGCTTTTCAACTTGCACCACCAAATCGACAACAGACACGTTGGGGGTAGGCACCCGCAGCGCGATTCCATTGAGCTTCCCGGCCATTTCTGGGATGACTAACGCCACGGCTTTAGCAGCGCCAGTCGTGGTAGGGACGATGTTGAGTGCGGCTGCCCGAGCCCGACGCACATCCCGGTGGCTAGCGTCTAGCAACCGCTGGTCGCCTGTGTAGCTGTGAGTCGTAGTCATCGTGCCCTTAATGATGCCAAAGCTCTCGTGGAGCACTTTAACGACCGGGGCTAGGCAGTTTGTGGTACAGCTTGCGTTGCTGATTACGGTGTGCTTCTTGTGGTCATAGTTATGGTGGTTGACCCCATAGACGAAGGTACCATCATCGCCTTTGCCTGGAGCCGTAATTAGCACCTTTTTGGCACCTGCTTGGATGTGTTTAGAAGCACCTTCCATGCTGGTAAAAACACCCGTAGACTCAATGACCAAGTCCACATCCCACTCTCTCCAAGGAAGCTTGAGAGGATTACGATCAGAAACGCATTTCACAACTTTTCCGTTTGCCGTAATCGTATTCTCATCTGCGCTGATGTCGGCATCCATCTTCCCGAGCATGGAATCATACATGAGCAGGTGAGCATTGGTTCGGGGATCGGACGTGTCGTTCACTGCGACAATTTCAAAGCTGCTGTTTTCTCTGCCAAGCCAGCATCGCATAAAGTTACGGCCGATGCGCCCAAAGCCGTTGATCGCTACTCTAATCACTGCGTCTTGCCCTCTTTACACTAAATAACTGCCATTGTTGAGACAGATCATACACTTTTAAGAGTTACTCGCTCAAGGATGAGGGCGAAAAGCAGCAATTCTCATTTTGCAATTCTCATTTTTAAGGCAGCTTTAGGGTTTGACGCCAGCGTTAGGATAATGGCTCGTAGAGCTGGTGTTGCCGAATATAGGCTTCAACGGCGGCGGGGACAAAGGTTGAGATTGAGCGGCGATCGCCCAATTGCTGGCGAATCAAGCTAGAAGAAATAGTCAGGGGCGACATGTCTAGCAACTGCCACTGGATTTCAATCTGCTGCGAGGCGAGCTGTTGAATGACTTGCTGGCAGCAGAAGTGTGAAGAGTTTTCAAAGACGGGCGAATAAACTACTGCTTGGGTTGAAACAACAGTAGGATTACTGCTCTCTAGGTTATTTTGCAGATCTCGACTGGCTAGTTTTGGCGGGTCTGCTTGGCTAGAGTGGGTCAGTTGACCCGCTTGGGTTGACTTGGAGTGAATTGGGTTAATCGGTCTCGGAGCGACCAACCAAATGCATTGAGGGATTAGCTCTAAGCGGCGATACCAACGCGGTAATGTTTGAAAGGCATCAAGGCCAATAATCCAGTACCAGTGGCTGGCTGGGTATTGACGCTGAAGCTCGAGCAGGGTGTGGACTGCATAGGAGGGAGAGGCGCGATCGCAATCTACAGTTGAAAGGCTAAAGGCAGGATAGGAGGCGATCGCCAGCCGAATCATCTCCAAGCGCTGGGGCAGCTTGGTCAAGCAGTCAATGGTACGGTGAGGAGGTTGACCCGCAGGCACCCAAATCACCTGGTGCAAGGCCGCCTGGTCTAAGGCCGCTGCGGCTACTGCTAAATGCCCTAGGTGAGGAGGGTTAAATGTTCCTCCTAAAATAGCCCGTCTTTGCATACAGTTCATGGCGTCTGAAGCGGTTTAAGCAGTGGTTTAGAAAGACATAGAAACTCAAATTTCTACATGTTGTGATTAATTTTCGATGCAGGAGTTAGAAAATTAAAAATTGAAACGTTAGAACATTCAGAGACCGATGCGGACAGAACCCTGTAAAAAAGCAGGAAGACGGAGTTCTCTAGCTCAAAAGATGCAACCATACTTGAAAGGCACTTCA
>JAYUYI010000782.1:0-2573 GCA_043752545.1 Thermoleptolyngbya sp. | reverse complement strand
ATACCTTTAGACTAGGATTCAGGCAAACGGCTCTGCCTCAGAGTTCCCTTTCTGATTAGCAGGTGCAACATATTGCCTCCAAGCAGTTTAAGTTTCACTCTGGACGACAGTTCCAGGGATTGAACCGAACGCTCCCAGCTTGGTTGATGTGCAATGCCTGGATGCATAATTTCCTGCTCAATCTTTTGTGTATAGTCTTGAAACATATTGTCTTGCGCGCGCTTGGAAACTTGATTTAAAATCTTCTGTTTAAAGATTCGCAAACTAATTTGGAGCAACAATCTATAAAATCCAGGTCGTATTAGCGGAGACATGTCTGCCTTAAGTGCTTGCCATAACCAGAATAGAGGCTGTTGTTCAGTTTGAATTTCACGCCGCGAAGTGGCTCTCAAATTAATACATTGGTGCGCCAAGTAGAGGTAAAAACTACTGCTCGACAACCTGCAAAGGGCTTCAGGAATTTTGGGATCACGCCGTTTTGCAGCTTGCAACATAAAATGATGCGATCGCGCCATCTTCAAGTAGTCACACGACATGCTCTCTTGCAGCTTGCGATAACCCACCAAAAAATCAGGAACAGCAGCAAATTCATACTGTTGGGCAAGCCGCAAGTAAAGATCCCAGTCTTCGCAACCCTGTGCATTTTGTGCTTTTAGCTGTGGATCGTAGCCCCCTACTTGTTCCAGGCAAATACGCCGAATTAAAGTAGCGCTGGCATTGGCTAAAAAATTATGACAAAGCAAGGTGTAATAAACATCTCCCGTAATCGCTGCTGCGTGAATACCCCCGGTCAATGCCTCCCACTCATCAATATCCACAGACCAGGAATAAACGACCCCGACAGCGCTCCCAAGTTCTTGCATACAGGCAACCTGCTTTTCCAGATTTTGTGGATGCCATAAATCGTCTGCATCAATAGGCGCAACAAACTCACCTTTGGATTGTGTGATACCCCAGTTGCGTGCCACTGCAACACCTGCATTCGATTGGCAAAAAAGTACAATTCTGGCATCTTCACTAGCAAAGCTTCGTACAATTTCAACGGTGCGATCACTCGAGCCATCATCCACAACTACCACTTCGAGGTTCGGGTAGGTTTGCTGTAAAACGGAGTGCAGAGTTTTTGCAATAAATTGCTCTGCATTGTATGCCGGAATAATAACCGAAACTAGAGGATAGTAAACTGTAGTTGAAGCAAAAGCTAAAGACGATTGTGATCCAGAAGGCAACATTAGAAGTGAATTCACTGTTAGTAAATAGTGGGAATTGAGCCATCCCTCACCATGAAACATTTTTCACAGAGAAACTAAGAGTGTGTCCTAAAGAGAAGTACTATGCACTCAACTCTAGATTGCGAACTAAATTAAATTGCTGCTGCGATCGCCAGTAATAGAGGTGTCCTAAAATAAATGCCACCCCGCTGTAAAAGAAA
Source organism: Thermoleptolyngbya sp. (assembly GCA_043752545.1). Lineage (GTDB taxonomy): Bacteria > Cyanobacteriota > Cyanobacteriia > Elainellales > Elainellaceae > CASBQJ01. Next base: position 1,141 of record JAYUYI010000782.1, on the reverse strand, counting down.
TAGAGCCAATGTAAGGGGATAATTTGTAGCAAAAAAACAATGCCTCTCTTTTTATAAAAGAATCGATAAATAGGGCGATTCATAATAAAGAGAGCAATCGCTAGTATTCCAGCCAAAAAAATAGATTCTACTCTCAAAAAACTAAGGCTGCACAGAATCACAATTAAAAAGGAAAATGCAACGCTAACACGGCTGGAAACCTTGAGGTTAAGATCATTCATTAAGCCATTTTTTTGGCTCAGTAGCAGTTGCGTCCAGGGGATGCCGCGATCGCACACATCAGTTTTGATTAGATTGAATAATGTCCAGGCTTTATGGTGTTTTACCTGTGCCTGTTTTGCCAGTACGATAGTGCCACCGCTCTGACGCAGACGATAGCCCAAATCAATATCTTCAATGCTGGGTCGCGGATAACGCTGGACGTCAAATCCACCCAAATTTAAAAATACTTCGCGGCGAATCGCACCACATCCAGCCCAAAATGTAGAACAAGTTTCTTGTGCTGTTTGATGGACGTAGTGGTGCATTAGGTTTTTGAATTGAGCCACACAATTTCTGGCTTTAGGCGCATCATCATAGGAACCAAAAACGGCGTCAATATGGGGGCAAGAATCTAGTTTATCTGCCAACCTAGCGAAAGTTTCTGGATAGACTTCGCAATCTGCATCAATAAAGCAGATATACTTTCCTTTGGCAATAGTTGCTCCCAAGTTGCGCGCACCACCAGGCCCCTGTTGCTCCAAGTTCCTGAGCACTGTGGCCTGATAGGATGCAGCAACTGTAGCCGAGTCATCTGTCGAACCATCATCCACTACAATTAATTCCCAATCTTTAAATTGAGATTGTTGAATGGCATCTAGACAATACACAAATGCAACCCCGCCGTTATAAACCGGGACAATGACAGAAAAATAGGGTATTGTCATATATCACTAAGGATCTGAGCAATTTTGCATGAAAGATGTCGGAGGGCGATCGCCCTGTTGACATACAGCGATCGCTACATCCAGCGACCACTGACGATGAGTGGCTGCACGGCTATTGCTTCTTGTGGAAATAACTCTTCGATTAGGCGAAATACATCTTCGATCACTCCATCGCTATTCATATAGTGAAACGACCCAGTTCTACCAACCAAATG
>JAYUYI010000781.1:0-2573 GCA_043752545.1 Thermoleptolyngbya sp. | reverse complement strand
GCTCACCCTCTAAACTAGGAGTAAAGGGCATTTGGGAGATAAAAGGGCTATGACACAAACCACAACACAAGCCAGTAATGTTTTAGGTGGGACACTGCAACCCTGCTGCACGTCGCCCATGACCGGATTTTATCGCGATGGCCTGTGCAGCACGGGCGCGGGGGATTTTGGTGCCCATGTAGTATGTGCCCAGATGACGGAGGAGTTTTTGACCTACACCCAGGCGCAAGGGAATGATTTGTCTACCCCCGTTCTGGCCTACGGGTTTCCGGGGCTAAAGGCAGGCGATCGCTGGTGTCTGTGTGCCTCGCGCTGGAAGGAAGCCCTAGACGATGGGGTAGCTCCACTGGTGGTGCTGGAAGCCACCCACGCCTCGGCGCTAGAGTATGTGTCGCTGGATGACCTGAAACAGCACGCGATCGCCCCTGAACTCGTCTGAGGGCAGGGCAGGTTTTGGGGATTAGGTGCTAGTCATGGGGTTGAGGTGTTGGCTAAACCGGCCCTACGCCTTTGCGGGGAACTCGGCATCCGGTCTATTGACGCGATCGCAGATATAGTGTTTCTATAGAGGTGCAAGTGGGCAGGAACGCTACCCGTCTCAACCGCTTGCAGCCTCAGTCCCCGTTTACGACCCGGTTAACGCTATGGTTTCTCAGCTCGAAACCCCTTTAGTAGACATCAGCCGTCAGCTTCCGCACACGGTTGACGGGTTGGTGCAAGTGTTTACCTGCTCCCACCGCAGCTTTTTTACCAATGTGATCGCCCAAGCCATGCGGATTGCAGGGCAGGGCACCCCGGTGCTAGTTGTGCAATTCCTCAAAGGCGGCATTGGGCAAGGGCACGAGCATCCGGTGCGGTTAGGTCAACATCTCGATTGGCTGCGCTGCAATTTGCCGCGCTGTATTGATACGCCACAGCTAGAAGACGTTGAACTGGCGGCGTTGCTAGATTTGTGGCAATATACCCAAGCGGTGGTGGCTGAGGGTAAGTATTCTCTAGTCGTGTTAGATGAGCTGAGTTTGGCGATTAACTTTGGCCTGATTGCCGAGGCAGAGGTGCTGCATTTTTTGGAGCATCGGCCTAGCCAAATTGACATTATTTTAACGGGTCCAGAAATGCCTGCGGCGATTCTGGAGATTGCCGATCAAATTACAGAACTGCGCCGCAGTCACCGCCCGTAGCGGTTGGTTGCAGTTGCCTGCGCGGGCTGCGGCCATTACGGTTGCGATCGCCTATCCGCGTAGGGGCGAAGCATTGGCATCAAAATCCTGAAATCGTGACCTAGATCTCTATGCCAATGCTTCGCCCCTACATTTCTGTGCGGGTGACTAAGGCATTGTGTTGGGTCGCAATGGGATTGTAAGAGCTGCAATGGCATTGTAGGGGATGCAGTTGCATGGGGAGGGGTGATTGTTGAATTGTGTAGGGGCGACACGGTCGTTCGCCCCGGTCGTTTGCCCCAACTCGCCCAGGTGTAGGGGCGACACGGTCGTTCGCCCGCTTCGTTCGCCCTGGAAAGAAAAGCTACGGAATTGGAGTCATCTCCTACAATAGAGAACTTGCGTGGATGACTTGCGATCGCCTGTGGAGATCACCATGGTGCCAACGACCAATTTTCAAACGCTTTTACTTGCTCCTACCGGGGATTTTTCGATTCAGCCACAAGCGCTAGAGACGCCGCGTGGGATTAGAGGCGACACCAACGACCCAATCGGTTCAAGGGTTGAATTTTCGTTAGTCATCCCCACCTACAACGAAAGCAAAAATATCCAGCGGCTGGTGCAGATTTTGAGCGACACCTTGGAGCAAGTGTTGGGCGATCGCTTTGAGCTAATTGTGGTAGACGACGACAGCCCCGATCGCACCTGGGCAGTGGCGCAGGCCATGGTGGCCGACTATCCGCCTCTGCGGGTGATGCGGCGGCAAGGCGAACGGGGGCTGTCTACCGCAGTAATTCGCGGCTGGCAGGTGGCGCGGGGCAGGTTTTTGGGCGTGATTGATGGCGATTTACAGCATCCGCCAGAGACGCTGTTAGGACTGCTAGAGGCCATGCAAAACGGTGCCGACTTGGCGGTGGCCAGTCGCCATGTAGATGGCGGTGGGGTGAGTACCTGGAGTGCGCTGCGGCGGTTTTTGTCGCGGGGGGCGCAGGTGCTAGGGCTGGTGCTGCTGCCGGGGGTCATCAGTCGGGTGAGCGATCCGATGAGCGGCTATTTTTTGGTGCGGCGAGAGGCGATCGCCAACTGTCTGCTCAACCCCTTGGGCTACAAAATTTTGATTGAAGTGATCGGGCGGGGCGATATTCAGCAGATTGCCGAAGTCGGCTATGTGTTTCAAGAGCGGCAGGAGGGTGCTAGTAAAGTGACCTGGCGGCAATACCGCGACTATTTGCATCATTTGGTGCGGTTGCGGGTAGAAGGGGGGCGGATTGGCCAACTGACGCGGCGGCTCGATTTTCCGATTGGGCGATTTCTGCGGTTTGGCCTAGTGGGGCTAAGTGGTCTGGTGATCGATACCGCGATGCTCTATTTGCTGCACGGCCTCTGGGGCTTGGGGCTAACCCGCAGTGCGAT
>JAYUYI010000780.1:0-6505 GCA_043752545.1 Thermoleptolyngbya sp. | reverse complement strand
ATGCGCACCTGCATACGCTCTTGGCAGCACAATTGCTGCCGCTGTTGGGCAATGCCGCTGTGACCGAAAGCCAGGTAACCGACGTGCTCAAGGCCATTCCGGTAAAGCTCGGCGGTGGCAAACGCGAAGTGCCTCTGGCAGATTTATTGCCGATGCAGGTTCAAGTCCAGCTGATGGACATTTTAGAAGAGTTTCAGCGCAAACTCTAAGAGTCGCTAACTGCTTTGAATCCATCAGCAATACCGAGATAGAGGCTTCAAGGCTCCCAATTCCCGAACTGCTAAAGGAGCGGGAATTTTGTCGTAGGTGGGGTCATAAGTGGGGCGAACTTGGTTAGTTGTTGTTATCGTCGTCATTCGAAAATCCTGACAGTTTGCGGGTCGGTGTTGGCCAGTCTGAATTTTCGCCGCCAATAATCAGGCGTTCGATAGTGACATAGTCTTTACTAAACTGCTTAAAGCCGTTGATCAGCACGTCGAGGGCGATCGCATCACTGGTACCCAAATCGAACCAGCAGCGACCCCAACTTCCCTCATATTCCACCTCGCTCATGTTGTGCATCACAGACATAAAGCTGCCATCGGCCACATCATCGCTGTAGTCCAAATAGCTAATATCTAGCCCTGTATCTTGGACTTGTAGGTTCTCGGCATTAAACCCACCCAGTTTTCCTAAGAAAAACCAGGAATTAAAGATTTCTTCAACGTATTGCTGCTCCATGTTCGACGGAACCGTGCTGAGTTCTAGCCAAATCCAGAGGTCGAAAAAGTCGCATTCACGGAATTCTACACGCATTGCAGGGAAAGTCTGATGGAGGGACAGGGAACTACCTGCTTTCAGTCTACTGTGCCGCTGATCCGACTGCGTCATGAATGTGAGTTAGGCCATGGTCTGTCAGCTTTTGCGCCAACCCAGTGAGGAGCTGAGGGACTAATTGTGGCCCTTCATATAACCAGCCCGTATAAACCTGCACCAGACTAGCTCCCGCTGTAATTTTTTCCCAGGCATCGTCAGCTGTAAAAATGCCGCCTACGCCAATAATAGGCAGGGTGCCTGCGGTTTTTTGATAAATGAAGCGAATCACGTCGGTAGAGCGCTGCCGCAGAGGTGCTCCGCTAATGCCACCGGGTTCATCGGCTAGGTACGTGCCAACTCCTGGCAACAGATGGGTGGTCAGGCCGTCACGGCGGATGGTGGTATTGGTGGCAATGATGCCAGCTAGCTGATGCGTTTGGGCTAAGGCCACGATATCGGCGATCGCCTCCCATTCCAGATCAGGCGCAATTTTTACCAGCAGCGGCTTGTGTTCGGTATTTTCGTGCTGAAGTCCGGCCAAAATCCGCTCTAGCTGGCTAGCATCTTGGAGCGATCGCAACCCTGGCGTGTTGGGCGACGACACGTTAACAACAAAATAATCTCCTAACCCCTTCAGTAAGCGAAAACTGCCCAGATAATCGTCTGCGGCGAGGTCGAGGGACGTAATTTTGGATTTACCAAGGTTGATGCCGAGAGGGAAAGGAGCCAACGGGGAGGGGAGTTGTTTCAGCCTAGCCGCCAAGGAAGCAGCCCCTTGGTTGTTAAACCCCATACGGTTTAGAGCAGCGTGGTCTTGGGGCAGGCGAAACAAGCGAGGTCGAGGGTTGCCGGGTTGGCCATGCAGGGTTACCGTGCCCAATTCGGCAAAGCCAAACCCAAAGTGCGCCCACAGCGCGGCACCCATGCCGTCTTTGTCAAATCCTGCGGCCAGACCGACCGGGTTATCAAAGTCTAGCCCCCAGAGTTGTTGCCGCAGTGCCGGATGGGTCATACAACACGACTGATGCAGCTGATGCAGCATCCAGGCTGCCGGGGGGCGATCGCCCGTTGCCTCCAACCAGGTCAGTATTTGCATAAACCTGCCCTGAAGCCACTCCGGGTCTACCTTCAGCCCCGAAAATAGCAGCGGACGAATTCCTTGCCGATAGATATCCACAGTCAGCTTAAGCGACTTTCAATCGCTATAACATTAAATAACTTAATACTATTATGTCGGTATGTCGGGCTGAATCAGGTGCAGACCCTGATTCAGCGCTTGAAGGCAGGAGGAATGAGCAAGAAACTCAAACTCTAAAGGAGCACGGGTGTAATTGAATGCGAGACTGCCTTCTACATCTGAGAACGACGCCCAGCTTGATCAAACAATCTGAGCCAAAAGCCTTCAGGTTAGAGCCTTCTAAGGATGGGAGCAGATCTAGTTACAAAAGTGCGTTGGTAACTTCTAAAATATCCTCTAAGTTCTAAAATTACTGCGACAGACTACAGTGAATCGGTTTTACTAAATCGGTCTTCGTCACAATTCAGCCATGACTAGCCATTACCTGTACGGTAAATGTACTATGTAGCTGGGAATTCTAGCACTGGAGGACTGGCGTCTAGGAGACAATATTGGTAAAACTTAAATTGGTAAAACCCAGTCAAAGAGATATCTTTTAACCCGTGGATCCGCGATCTTGACCCTCCACCCGATGAAACTGCATAGATTTGAATCGGTAAATTTGAGACATTTATCATTAAAGTGATTTGAAGTGATTTGACTGGAGATTTTGCACATTAACGTTCAAGCATCATCAGAGCCACCATTCCCATCATGGGGATCACTCCCGTAGGGATCACGCCATTGAACATTGCTGTAGGTGACATGGATCCTCCAAAAAAGTCATCGAATCACGAAAGGCAACTGGCTGTTTTGCGGCAAACTCTTCAGACTTTGAGAGAAGAGGAGCACGAAGATGCCTTAATTGAGACAACTCTCAACTATCTCAAAAATGAATTTGACTATGCGCTGATTTGGGTAGGACTGTACGACCGGGTCGGTCATCGGTTGATGGGACGGGGTGGAATTACTCCCGCAGGTGAGGCTCCGCCGCTCAAGCAGCAATTTATTCTTAGCCCAGGAGATTTGTTAGAGCAGGTCGTGATTCAACAGCGACCGTTGGGCGTGCCTGATCTGCGCGAAGAAACCCGTGCCGCTGAGTGGCGACGACTGGCTCAGAAATATGCGATTCAGGGCACCGTCATTTTTCCTGTTCGCCACCGAGACCACTGCTTGGGCGTGATCATTTTAGGGTCGGTGCTTTGGGGAGTATCGCCCCAAGCAGAAGAAAAAGCGCGGCTGTCGATGGTATTTGGTGGATTGGCAACGTCGCTATATCAGCTAGATATCGAACATCAGCGCCAGCAAACTAAGCGTCCGGCAGAGCCGCTCCTCACCCTCCTAGGACGGTTGCGATCGCTCCCTAATCTAACTGCTCGGTTAGAAGCCGTGGTAGATGAAACCCATCGCTTTATTGCCCCCGATCGCACCAGTATTTACTGGTTTGAAGCGCAGCGTCGCTACTTCTGGCGCAGGGTGGGCAATCGAGAAACGGGCTATGGCAATACTCCAGCCACAGCTGGCTTTACGGCTCAAGACGTGAACAGTTTTTATCAGGCGCTGACAGCCGATCAACTGGTAGCGGTAGGAGAAGCTCATAGTTCTCTCAAAGCAGATGTAACGGGTCGGTTGATGCAGCAACTTCAGGCGCAATCGCTACTGGCAGCCCCGATTTTGCTACAAGATGAGCTGTTTGGTTTTTTGGCTGTAAAAGGCAATGAGCCGCGAATTTGGTCTGAAGAAGAAAAAAGCTATGTTCGAGGGGCGGCTCAGCTAATTGCGCTGACCGCACCGTTGGAGAGCATGGAAGAAGCGGTACAGCAAATTAAATTTGACCAGACCCTAACCGCTGAGTTGTCTAGCGCTATTTTTAGCGATGAAGATTGGCACTCTACGCTCAAAAAAGCTGCAAATTTGCTGTGTCAACGCTTGGGATCTGAGTGGTTTTTGGTGTTGCTCTACAACCCTGATCAGAAAAACTTTGAAATTTCTTACCAAAACACAATCAATCGGCATCCCATCCCATCTCACTTAAATGCTCTCAACCAGGTAGATTGGCAAATGCTGGAGCGCAGCACCAATCCGGTGGGAATTGAAAACCTAGAAGAAGATTTGAAATTGATGGCATGGCGGCAAACCTTTTTAGATCAGGGTGTCCAGTCATTGCTGGTGTGCAGTACAGCCATTGGGCGACCGTTGGAAGGCTTGGTGGTCATTGGGCAAACCATTGCCCGAACCTGGAGTCGAGCTGAGCGGGAAGTGGTACGGATTGCGAGCCAGCAAATTGGCGTTATTTTGCACCAGTGGCAGTTGCAGCGCCAAACTGAGCAGCAGCAAAAAATCAGCCAAACCATCCAGTGGGGGCTGACAAGCATGCAGCAAATTCACGACCTAGATAATTTGGAGCGCTCTGCAATGCAGCAGATTACTCAAGTCCTGCAGACTCCGTTGGCGGCACTATTGACGTGGCAAACAGGCCGCAAAGTCGCTCGCATTACCTCTGCTGTGGTGGCCAATCCCCGGTTTGCGGTTAATTTGGACACCGTTGTCTCGGTGAATAGTGATGTTCTAATTCAGTGGGCCTTAAAAGCCGACGGATTGTTGCCGATCTCGATTGACGACCTTGATCCCGAAACGCGCCAATGGCTAACGGGTGCAGAAATTGGGCAGATCTTAGTCATGGCGTTGCGCACCTCATCCGATCATGAACCAACCGGCATGGTGCTGGTGGCCGATCAGCTAGGGCGCTATTGGCACGAACGCCAACTTAATGCCCTTGCAACGCTTGTCGGCCAGTTAGCTTGGTCGCGGCGATACCTGGTGGTGTCTGATGAACTAACCCACAAACGCCAAGAATTAGAACAAATAAATTGGTATAAACAGCGCCGAATTGAAGACTTCTATCGATCGCTAGGGGCAGGTTTAAAGCGGTTAAATGAACTGAGCCATCAAAAAGATGCGCTAGCGAGTATGCGATTTCATCAGGTGCTGCGGCAGCTTGGCAACTTGCTAACGGCGATCGCCCCCGTCCTCAAACACGAGCAATGGAAATTGAACAGCGAGTATGAAACGGTGCCCTTGGCCAGCCTACTCAAACGAGCGATGGAACGGATTGAGGGGTATATCCGGCAGCGGCAGCTTTGGACGCAGGTGCACAACGAAAGTAGCGTGAGCATTGGCGGTGATATTCCCAAACTGGAGCTAGTGCTGCATGAAGTCCTGACGGCAGCCTGTCTGCGATCGCCATCTGGAGGGCGGCTCGACATTTGGTGTCGTCCGATGGATGTGCGCTGGATTGAGCTTTCTATTACCGATAGCGGCAGCATCGAGCCACGCCTGTTAGAAGAACTCCACACCGGACGTCCCGAAGACCTGCTTGCACCTTCTATTCTGTCGTCGCCGCCAGGTCTTCATCTAGAAATTTGTCAGGCGCTAATGCAGCAGCTAGGCAGTGAATTTAGCCTCTATCGTTTAGAAGACGGACGCATCCTCAGTCGGCTGCTGTTGCCGATTGCCACCGGCACAGGAGTAGAGCCAGTCAAGCCCCTGCCAAAGCTATAATGCTGATAATTTCTGTGACTTGATTACCACTTTGCATTACCACTCTGCATCAGCATAAAACTGACTAGAAATGTCTTTTACCTGCTGTCGAATATAGTCAATTTCTGCTGCCGTCAGAGCTGTTTTCCAGGTGGCGATATTCGCTTTGCTGTCTCGTTTGATCGAGTGCAGGGGCGGCGGCGAATCGGTCTGATTTTTGGCACTGCTGTAGTCTTCAATTTTAGCTTGAACGCGATCGCTGAACTCTAACTGGAGCCGATCGAAAATCTCTCGAAATCCAGCAGTCGGGTCAACTGAAAGGTCTTCGTGCCGGACAAAGATCCAACTGGGATAACGTTCGCGATAACTGCCGATCATGTAATGAATCAGCTTCCACAATAGAGCAGCATGTTGAATAATATCGCGCGGCTGCTGGATAAACTCTCGCATCTCTGCCTCAAAGGGATAGAGATAGTCGCGCATGAGCAGCGGCTGATCTAAAAAATGAGAAAAATTATGAAACCAACCTGCCTTTTTGAGGCTATGGGCAAAGGCGGCAGGATGGCGAATCATCACGACCACATCCATATTGAAGCGATTGGCTAACCATTCTGCTGAAAACAGCGCGATTGGGTCTTTTAACAGCAGCCTGCACCCAGCCGCACGTTTTTTTTGAAAGAACTGATAGTCCTTGATCACCTGCTCACGTTTTTCTGGGTTGCGCAGCAGTTCCCAATCCCAAACTACGTGGTAGCGAAACTGAGTGGTTTTCTGAAAATAGTGAAAGTAGCGCGCTTCATTTTCGGCGCAAATATAGGCAAACCAATGGTCAAAGCTAGCGCCACAAAAGCCCCGGTTGTGGTTGAGATGAAACGGTTCGTGAACGTAAGCCACAGCGGGAGATGCCGCAATCATCCGGCCTACCCAGGTAGAACCAGACCGATGCGACCCCGTTACCAAGATCGGTTTTGCTCCAGTGGGGTTTGGCTCAGGGGAATCAGCTCTCGACCGTTTTACTCCAGTGGAGGGTGCCAGGGTGACGGGAGATCGCTT
>JAYUYI010000779.1:0-2579 GCA_043752545.1 Thermoleptolyngbya sp. | reverse complement strand
AATCAGTAAAAAGTAGACCCGTAAAATCCTGAGTACGCTTAATTTTAGTACAAAAGTACTAAAATTTCAGGATTTTTCAGACAGGACTTTTCAGAGATGAGCAACTCCTTTTTAACAATTCCCGTCACGGTTCCAATCATCCTGACCAGTGCAATGTGAGACAGGAAGAGTTGAATGAATTGGGCAATGTGATGGGAGCGGTGTGAAATCGACGTGAAGCTGAATTGTGGTGTGAACTGTCTGTGGGGTCGTCCTCAATGGTTGGGATCTGGCTGGAAAAGGGCGATCGCCTGCCTCTTAGTCGGACTATTGCTGGCTGTGTTGATCCATCGTCCACTGGCGGCGATCGCCCAATCTCCGCCAGTGCCAACTGAGCTGCGGGGAGTGTGGTTGACCAACGTCGATAGCGAGGTGCTGTTTTCCAGGCCGACGTTAAACAAGGCTCTGCGGCGGTTGACGCGGCTAAATTTCAATACGGTTTACCCCACTGTTTGGAATTGGGGCTACACCCTCTATCCCAGTGCCGTCGCAGAACGGGCGATCGGGCAACGGGTAGACCCGCATCCCGGCCTGCAGAAACGCGACATGCTGGCACAGGCAATTAGTCAAGGGCATCGCCTAGGGCTAGCCGTCATTCCCTGGCTTGAGTTTGGCTTCATGGCTCCTGCCGATTCTGAACTAGCGCTGCGCCATCCCGATTGGCTCACCCGCCGCCGTGATGGCACCCAAGTGGTGATGGAAGGGATTTATCCACGCGTGTGGCTGAATCCGTTTCACCCCGAGGTGCAGCAGTTCATTTTAGACTTAGTTGCCGAACTGGCCAGCAATTACGCCATTGACGGGCTACAGCTAGACGACCACTTTGGCCTACCCGCCGAGCTGGGGTATGACCCGTACACCATCCAGCTCTATCAGCAAGAACACCAGGGCAAGCGCCCCCCCGACGACTCCACCGATGCCGAATGGACGCGCTGGCGTGCCGATCGCATCAGCCGCGTGATGGCGCAAGTCTTCCATACGGTTAAAGCCCGCAAGCCCGATTGCTTGATCGCCCTTTCACCGAACTCCAGAGACTATTCCTACCGCGCCTTTTTGCAAGACTGGGGCACCTGGGAGCGGCAGGGCTACATTGAAGAACTGATTGTGCAAATTTATCGCGAAGATCTGAGTAGCTTTGAGCTAGAACTCACCCGAGCCGAAATTGAACTGGCCCGCAACCATATCCCCGTCGCCATCGGCATTTTGTCGGGACTAAAAGACCTGCCCATCACCACAGAACAAATCCGTCAACAGGTTGCCGCCGTGCGCCGCAGAGCCTTATCTGGTGTGTCTTTCTTCTTTTATGAAACGCTAAACAATCGAGATAGCGCTCTCAGCAATATGTTTCCGACGGCGGCTGTGCGCCCAACGGTGTCGTAAAGCAACGCGGCAGATGCCAGGATTCTTTGGGAGGGCGTGGCGTGCCCCTACTGGATATTTATCCCAATCCACAACCAGTCGCCTTAATTTAGGTTTCAAACAGAATAATCTTCTCTAATTCAGTCACTAAAGGGGGTAAATCATGCATCACAACTTTCCAGATAATATCTAGGTCAATCTCAAAATAAGCATGGGTTAAGCGATTTCGCATGCCAATCATTTGCACCCAAGGAATCTGCGGATATTTGGTTCTACAGTCTGTGGAGATTTTTCCTGCGGCTTCCCCAATAATTTCGATATCTTTGACCAAGGCTAATGTCAGCATCCGATCGCCATCCAAATTTGTTCTGGTGCGATTGCAGATAAATCCTACTGCTTCTCTGGCGGCATCGCGCATATGGCGTAATCGAGTGGCATCATCAATCTTGGACATATTGCACCGCTGCCTCAGCTAAGACTCGATCGCGAATATAGCGACTGAGTTCATGCGGCGTTCGCAGATCGATCGTTCGACCACCCATTAGATTGGACAGTTCTTGCTGAATAGTGACAATCGCGAAACCTGGGGTTTTACCTGACTCAAATTCGACTAGAACATCAATATCACTATCAGATCTAAAATCATCTCGTAAAACTGACCCAAAGAGAGAGAGTTTACGGATGTGATGTCGATGGCAAAATTCAGTGATTTTGTCTTGAGAAATTTGAATGGGAAAAGTGGGTTGCACGGTGTTTCACATCCTACTTGGCTAATACTCGATTAAGGTTCCTGTTTGAAGTCCCTGCCATTCGGTATCGGTTTGGTAATCGGTGAGTAGGGTTTCAGGTTGTGCCTGGAGAATGTAACAGTGTTCTTCTAGAGGTAATGTACCTACTGCTATTGTTCTGGTTGCGGTTGCCGCAGTTGAGACAGGGTTTCGCGAATGCTGGGCAGTTGCAGGAAGGTGCGGGTTTGGGTGATCAGGCGATCGCCCCACAGGTTTTCTATCAAGAAGTCGATGTCGGCATAGCGCTGATCTAGGCGCAGCGCTGCTTCACCCGTGCTCAGAGCGTCTGCTTGCTCTCCTTTGGCATGCAGCGCTACCGCCAGCGCCAATTGCGGTTCTGGCTGGGTACCATCAATGGCGATCGCTGCCCGCCATTGCTCCAAGGCTCCGTCC
>JAYUYI010000778.1:0-2582 GCA_043752545.1 Thermoleptolyngbya sp. | reverse complement strand
AAACTAGATTGGGATCGATCAAAAATTGTTCTATGTTTGGATACTAACCAACTGGTGCTGCTTCCATCATAGAGAACCTGTTGGCAAGCTGGAATCTGATCAAGGTAAATTTTGTCGGGTATCTGCTTGAAGAAACCAGTTGCGCGTGTGTAAAGCGGTTGGGTGAAGGAGCTGATGGGTATCCAACAGGTATCTGAAGGTATAGTCGCAGGTCATCCAAACCGCTTTTGTTAAATTTTGTTGACTAATTTGCCGCAAATCATTTAAGGCAACCGTGTCTCCACGTCCGGGTTCTAGGCTGTCTGCCAAAAAGACCACACAGCTCAAGGGAGCCATCTCCGGTCTACCTAGGGTGTGATCAGCGATCGCTGCCAGCACCTCTAGATCGTCAACTTGAAACTCTTGCTGTGCCACCAGTGCACTCACGTTGGCATGGAGCAAATGGGGGTTGCTTTGGTCTACTGGATCAATCGGCAACTCAGCCGCAGCGGCCATTGCTAACAGAGTTTTAGGCTTAAAATATTTGGCTAAATCGTGCATTAGTCCAGCTTGAGCGGCTTGAGCGGCGTTAAGCGAGTGCTGCTGAGCCAGCGCGATCGCCAGTTGCTCAACCCTTAAGATGTGGGCAACCCGCGAGGGCGGAACGTGTTGACGCAGCCAATTTAGAACCTGCTGGCGCTGCAATTCATCAAATTCTGCCATAAATGCGGGGCTATTCAAATCAAAACTAGGGGGTTAGGGAGGATCATATCGGCTTTGAAAGTCCAGAAGCTTGTCTGGTTCGCCTATCTCAGCGATGACTAACGGCTTTCTCAGGAGGTAGAGAGGCGATCGCTGGCAGCACCACGGCTTGAGCCACCAACTGGCTAAAGAGCGCTTCATAGGCATCGAGTGATTGCTCAAACGAGTAATGCGCCATCGCATATCGTCTACCCTGGTTACCCAACGCAGCAACCTGTTCTGGTTGATGATAGAGAGTTCGAATGGTATCTGCCAAGATGTCTGGCTGTTCCGGCGGTACTACGACCCCACCACCACTATTTCGCACCGCTTTTGCGATTGAACCGTTAGACGGCACAGAGGCCACTAGGGCACGACCACTGGCTAGAATCAGCTGAAATTTAGACGGCATGTTAAATGCCACCACATTGCGGCGCTGTACGATTAAGCTCAAATCGGCGGCAGCCATCAATTCGGGCAGTTGCTCGCGCGGCTGCAACTCTAACAGTAAAACATTGTTGGCATTACACTTGTGGGCATGTTTCCGCAACCGTTCACAGGCTTTGCGCTCTCCTACAATGACAAACTTAATGGCTGAAATATCCTGCAATAGAGCTGCGGCCTCTACCACGGTTTCTAGACCTTGGGTCAGCGCAATATTGCCAGAATATAAAACAACAAACTTATCCTCTAAACCATGGTTTTGCCGAAACGCATTTCCCTTTTTAGGCAACGGGCGAATAAAATTAACGTTTACCCAATTAGGGATGCAGGTAATTTTTTGCCGGGGCACGCCCTTTTTGATTAAATTTTCTGTAAACCCATCCGCAATGACACTGATTTTGGTGGCGGTACGGTAAGCAAATTTCTCTAGCGCCTCAAACACCCGAATCGCTAGCTTGCTCTTAACTAGTCCCAAGTGCATAGCCGCTTCTGGCAAAATATCTTGCACATTAAGCACAATTGGGCAGGAATATAGCCAGCCCAGTAAAGCGGCTGGAACCGAAACGGGTAAGGGAGGAACAGTTAGGAGAATGATATCTGGTTTTTCTCCATTCAGGGCTTGCACCATACTGGTGATGACAAAGCTGGCATCTAAGGCCATGCGAGCTAGCAAGCCCGGCTTTGGGCAAATCCACACATAGCAGCGCTGCACCGTTACCCCGTTTCTCTTCTCCGTAGCGTAAAGCTTGCCTCGGTAGTCCGCGTAGATGGAGCGTTCAGGGTAGTTTGGCATGCCTGTTACCACGCGAACGTCATGTCCACGCTTGACTAGCCCTTCTGCCAACTCAGTCATTAGAGGAGCAATTCCAATGGGTTCTGGATGATAGTTATAGGAGTAAATCAGAATTCGCATATGCTCGACCAGCCATAACAAAAAAGTAACAGAGCCAATTTCAGCCCCAAAGCCGTTCAAAAAAACAGTTCTCTTAACTAGTCATCGAATAATATAAAGATGGAAGAAAAAACAATGCTGATCAGCTGACATTACGGGACATTCGTAGAATTTGGCAATTACAGAGAAAACTAAGGTATCCCAAGTTATCCGTAGTGAGGAATTTAGGAGTCCTTAGTTAATCGTTCGGAGGGAAATGTCTGAGCGATCTAACTGTTTACGGTTCTTTTACTGAGTTTACCCTCTCGTACTGGATGGACATACTATCAAACTAAGCATATTTGCTAATCTAGAGTATCTATTAAGATATCAGCCCTGACAGTATTCAATACGCGCTTCAGTGAATCTTCAAGGCTAAGCCCCGAACCGATAAAGATTGCATAAAGTTAGAGGCTTAACGCTACAGGCCAACGCGGCTAAAATAAGCGGCCAAACTCATTAGCCCTAGTATCCGATCACGCCACAC
>JAYUYI010000777.1:0-14432 GCA_043752545.1 Thermoleptolyngbya sp. | reverse complement strand
TAAGTATGGGTTTGGCTAGTCGTAACCACCCAGCATCGCTTTACTAAGCGTAACCCACTAACGATATTTTATTCGTCTTCCTGGGGAATGCTGAGTTCACTACTTGCAGCTTTCTGTTCTGAGAGCTTTCTGGCGTTAAATCCTTTTACGATTGTCTTAGCCTTTACCCTAGGAGGTCAACGATCAGCCTATTAAAATTCTGAAACTTTATTGAAGATTGCTATATCTTTGGGATGTAAGACGATGGCATGTGCTTGGGGATGTACTTGGGGATCTGTCGTCTCCTAGAGTGCCGTTTTTCATTACATGGCAGCCTTATGTTTATTAAGGAGATTGGATTCTACGGCATTTCCCCATGCACCTGTAGATTTTTATTTCTTAAGTGCTTTTTAGGATGTTTAGACCGCTCTGCTAAAAACTTATCGATTTCACGTCAAATTTGCTGAATTTGTTCAGCACTTAGATCAAAGCTGACTCTAATTTGCTTACTCTCGATTAAAGATCGTCGGGACTACTCCATAAAGGCTACAAGGAACTTCGGCATCATCTATGGCTAACTCTTCCTCTCAACGGCGCGCCCTGGTCGTTCAGCATAATTTCTCTCCCTTTAGCAACAAGCTCATCCAAGCTGGCTACGTCAACAATGACCAAATGCAGCAGGCTTTGGTTGAGAGTCGCAAGACTGGCAGACCGTTGACCGAAGTTTTAGAGATGATCACCGGGCAGCAGCTCCCTCCTGACTTGCTGCGCCAATATAAGAAGCAGCAGCTGTTTGAGCTTAAGATTCTTTACGGTGTAGAATCTCTCGATCCTGAAATTAGCCAAATTTCGACTAGTCAGGTTAGCCAGCTAATCGACACGTTGATTCCTGTAGATCTGTGCCGTCGCTATCGACTGGTGCCGCTGTCTCGCACAGAAGGCACTCCTTCGTCAGTGCTGATTGCCATGGCAGATCCAGACGATCTAGCGGCTCAAGATGATTTGAATCGAATTCTTCGACCCCAGAATCTGGCGTTGCAGCGGATGGTCATCACCATTGAAGACTATCAGCGCATCATTTCTCAATATTTAGATGAGCAAGTTGAACGTCAAAAACAGCGAGATTTCCAATCTAAGGTAGATGTCAAAGCTGACTTAGAAAGCTTAGATTATCTTGACCTAGAAGAGCCAGGTGACGATCTTGAGGCCAACTTGGATGCCGCTCTACAAGATGCTGAAGCCGCTCCGGTCATAGCTCTAGTCAACAAAATTTTGGTCAAGGCTCTGCAAGATGGAGTGTCTGACATCCACGTCGAGCCTCAAGAGGAACACTTAAGGATTCGCTTCCGGAAGGATGGGGTTCTTCGAGAGGGGCTTGAGCCGCTGCCTAAGAAGATTATTCCTGCCGTTACAGCACGCTTCAAAATTATCGCTGATTTAGATATTGCCGAGCGTCGGATGCCTCAAGATGGGCGCATCCGACGTATTTTTGATGGCCGTAAGGTAGATTTTCGGGTCAATACGTTGCCCAGTCGCTATGGCGAAAAAGTGGTGCTGCGGATTCTTGACAATTCGGCCACCCAGTTAGGGTTGGATAAACTGATTACTGATCCCGAAACCTTGAACATTGTTCAAGATATGGTGGCGCGTCCCTTTGGGCTGATTTTGGTGACTGGCCCCACGGGTTCTGGTAAAACGACGACGCTGTATTCGGCTTTGTCGGAGCGCAACAGTCCTGGGGTCAATATCAGTACAGCAGAGGATCCGATTGAATATTCGCTTCCAGGGATTACTCAAGTTCAGGTGATTCGAGAAAAAGGCATGGACTTTGCCTCGATTCTAAGAGCCTTCCTCCGACAAGATCCAGATGTGATTCTGGTCGGTGAGACGCGCGATAAGGAGACGGCAAAAACTGCGATTGAAGCTGCTTTGACGGGTCACCTAGTGCTAACAACCCTTCACACTAACGATGCTGCGAGTGCGATCGCCCGTCTTGAAGAAATGGGTGTAGAAACGTTCATGGTTTCTAGCTCCCTCATCGGTGTGTTAGCTCAGCGACTGATGCGGCGGGTATGCTCTGAATGCCGTATTCCCTACAATCCTTCTAGTGAAGAACTAGCGCGATTTGGGCTCTCCGCTTCTAGAGAAGCCGAAGTGACCTTTTATAAAGCCAATGAACTACAGGTCGATGAAATTCAAGCAGCTCGGGCTAACAATACCCTGTGCCCAAGCTGTAAAGGCTCTGGCTATAAAGGGCGTTGCGGTGTCTACGAGGTGATGCGGATCACAGAGCAGTTACAGAGCCTGATTACGGAGAGTGCTCCGACTGAGCGCATCAAGGAAGTAGCAGTGGAAGAAGGGATGAAAACCCTGCTGGCCTATAGTTTGAACTTGGTGCGGCAAGGAGCGACTACCCTGGAAGAGGTGGAGCGGGTCACGTTTACCGATACTGGATTGGAATCGGAACTGAAGGCCAAACGCAAAACCTCCCTCACCTGCCGTACCTGTGGTGCAGAGCTAAAGCAAGAATGGCTAGACTGTCCGTATTGCACCACACCGCGATTTCAAGATTAGTTTTTAGACTTAGATTCTCATAGTTTTTGGATTTAATTCTCAGCAAGATTACTTCACTTTGGCGGAAGGAGCGAGCACGATGGAATTGATGATCGAAGATTTGATGGAACAGCTGATCGAGATGGGAGGGTCAGATTTGCACCTTTCGGCTGGATTGCCGCCCTATTTTCGGATCAACGGGCACCTGACGCCAATTGGTGATGAACCGATGACGGCTGAAGAATGTCAACGCCTCATCTTCAGCATGCTCAACAATACGCAGCGTAAAAATCTTGAGCAAAACTGGGAACTCGATTGCTCCTATGGTGTCAAAGGACTGGCTCGGTTTCGCGTCAATGTTTACAAAGATCGAGGCACCTATGCGGCTTGCCTACGGGCGCTGAGTTCCAAAATCCCCAACTTTGAAAAGTTAGGTCTCCCTGACGTAGTTCGGGAAATGGCAGAAAAGCCTAGAGGGTTGATTTTGGTGACAGGACCAACGGGTTCTGGTAAAACGACAACCTTGGCGGCCATGATCGACTTAATCAATCGCACCCGTGCTGAGCACATCTTGACGGTTGAGGATCCCATTGAATTTGTCTATGAGCCAGTTAAAAGCTTAATCCATCAACGGCAGTTGGGAGAAGACACTAAGAGCTTCGCTAACGCCCTAAAGGCGGCGCTGCGGGAAGATCCCGATATTATTTTGGTCGGAGAAATGCGGGATTTGGAGACAATTGCGCTGGCGATCACGGCCGCAGAAACCGGGCACTTGGTCTTCGGCACTCTGCACACTAGCTCTGCTGCCCAAACTGTAGACCGAATTATTGACGTGTTTCCCTCTGAACGGCAAACTCAGGTGCGCGTGCAGTTGTCTAACTCGCTAGTGGGTGTCTTTAGCCAGACTTTAGTGCCTCGAAAGAATCCTAAGCCGAATGAGTTTGGGCGGATCATGGCTCAAGAGATTATGGTAATCACGCCTGCGATCTCTAATCTAATTCGAGAAGGCAAGACGGCTCAGATTTACTCTGCAATTCAAACCGGGGGCAAGCTTGGCATGCAAACCTTGGAAAAGGTGCTGGCAGATCAGTACAAAGCGGGGCTGATTTCGTTTGAATCAGCCATGTCGAAAACATCTCGTCCTGACGAATTGCAGCGGTTGATCGGCGGCGTTCAGCCTGCTGGTTCGGCACGTCCGGGGGCGTCTGTGGCGGGTAGACCCTAGCAGTATTTCTGACCCTCAAATAATTTTAACCACTTTTCTAAAACCGCCATGCAAACCTACATTGTTCGCGCCCGAGATTCTAAGGGAAACGCTGTCAAGCGAAAAATTTCAGCCCCTTCGCCTGCAGAAGCGCGCGCTAGTTTGAGAGAACAGGGATTGTTTGTGCAGGAACTAAGTCAAGATCGGAGTTTCTTTGAAACTCTCAATACACTTGACTTGAAACAGATCCAAAACTCGATGGCAACAGTCACGATCAAGGACAAAGCCATTTTTTCTCGACAGTTTGCGGCACTTGTGAATGCAGGGGTGGCGTTGGTTCGAGGGTTGGGGGTGCTGGCTGATCAGTGTCCTAACCCGAAGTTGAAGCGGGCTCTTCAGGAGATTAGCTCTGATGTGCAGCAGGGCACCAACCTGTCTGATGCGATGCGGAAGCATCCTCATTGCTTCGACGGTCTTTATGTCAGCATGATTCAGGCTGGCGAAGTGGGTGGGGTGCTAGATGATGTGCTCAATCGTCTGTCGAAATTGTTAGAGGACGTGGCTCGTTTGCAAAACCAAATTAAGTCTGCGATGGCTTATCCAATCACAGTAGGCATTATTGCGCTGCTGGTGTTTTTGGGGATGACGGTGTTCTTGCTACCCATTTTTGCGGGCATTTTTGAAGAACTAGATGCCGAGTTGCCCATGTTTACGCAGATTATGCTAAATATTAGCAATATTCTACGAACGCCAATTTATTCTATTACTTTAATCATTGTCGTCATGGTTTTGACGTTTGCGTATCGTCAGTATTACAAGACACGAGTTGGCCGCGAAACGATCGATCGATTTTCTCTGAAAATGCCTCTGTTTGGTGATTTGATTCAAAAAAGCTGTACCGCTCGATTCTGCCGCACGTTTGGGGCATTGTCTCGCTCGGGGGTGCCTATTCTAACGTCGTTGGAAATTGTGCGCGATACAGCTGGTAATCAGGTGATTGCAAATGCTGTTGATGAAGCGCGGCGCGAAGTGCAGTCGGGTGGCATGATTAGTTTGGCTCTGCAACGAGAGCAGGTTTTTCCCATTATGGCTATTCAAATGATGAGTATTGGGGAAGAAACTGGAGAGATTGACACCATGTTGATGAAGGTGGCCGACTTTTATGAAGATGAGGTGGAGCAGGCAGTCAAAGCTCTGACTAGTATTATGGAACCGATCATGATTGTGTTTTTGGGCGGTATGGTCGGGTCAATTTTGGTGGCCATGTATTTACCGATGTTTGCCGTGATGGACAACATCAAGTAGATAGAACGATAATGATGCCAACTATCGAGAGACCTCGATTGGGCTGTTGAAAGTTTTCTGGCGTAGGATTTTCAGCAGACCAATGAACAGCTTCTAACGAGGTGAGATCTGCTGTTGAATTGGATATGGTGGAGGACAGGTGGGCACAATGGCGGTTAAGCAGTTTCACTATGAAGAGCTTTTAGCTGAGTACAGTGACCCCCGAGGGGCGATCGCCCTACTGAAGCAGCACCGACCTTACCTGGAAATGGTTCCCAGCATGCGCCGTCCGGATGAGAGCGTGATTACGATTCCGCTGCCCGTAATTCGCGTTCGTCAGGCTGGGATGTCGGGCACAGCGGGCGGAGCCACGGTTGGGGCTGGCGAAGTTGTGCGGTTGCCGTGCGATGTGGCTGTTTTAATGTGTGATCCTGAATGGAAAATCAAGACAGGGATAGAGATCTTTGTCTTTATTTACCGTCCGGAAGAAGATTTTTCGGATTTGCTCGGGCGTTGGCGGCATACCCAGGTGCTACTAGATAAAGGCTATGAGTGGATGATGCCGCCCCGCTATCAGCACATTTTGAACGATGCGGCAGAACAAACTCAACCGCTGTTTGTCATTCTACCAGGGACGCCAGAACGGATTCGGCGAGGGCTGAAGGGAGCCTGTTTGCCGTTTATTGTGCAGTCGCTGGATGATTTGGAAGACGATGCGTTGGAGCCACTTCAATCGCTGGCAGCGGAAACCCTAAAAGAGGCAGAAGACTAGGTTGAAATCGTCTCTAGTGGTCTCCTTGACGTTCTACAGTTGCTTCCATGGTGCTGGCTAGATAATGCCCAGACATGATGCTGCTAGAGAGACAGTAAGAGTTTTCGCTCAGGCGGTGGAGCGTTTCAAACCCCGTACGGCGCTGGCGATCGTCTAATACCCAATACCGCTGCACAATCGATTCTGGAGCCACCCAACCTTCTCCTTCCACTCGCCCTAGCAGGCTGTGCTGAAGCACGAAGGTGTATTGGCGATCGCCTGACGTGAACCTGCCCCGATATTGCAAGGTAATCTCATCTCGGTCGATACCCGGAAAATTTAACCGGGTGACCATCGTGTACCAGTTGTCTCGGCTCCATGCAATTAATATTCTGCCCTTTACCGTTACGGGCATGGTATCTCGATCGAGCCAGCTCCCTTGCAACATCCAGCGTCCGGCTTGCATTAAAAACGTGTGAGACACAGCCCTAGTCCTTAGTGGTTAATCGCAGTATCCCGATGGCGAGTATAGATAGCAAGTAATGCTAACACGGGAAGATTAGCCTGCCATGTGGATTTCCCCCAGCAGAGCAGGTTGTTGGGCACCTGTCACCTCTGGGAAATTACCGGGAACACCATGCATCCTCCAATACGCTAACACTGCAAAGGCGATCGCCTCCTTAAAATCGGCATTTAGCCCAGCGTCATCGGTGGTCAAGACTGAACTGGGACTGAGCAATGCCTGTAGCCGCTGCATCAAGTAGCGATTGCGACTGCCGCCGCCGCAGACCAGCACCTGATCTGGCATTTGGGGAAGGAAGGTGTGGTAGCTATGGGCGATCGCAGCTGCCGTCAGTTCGGTGAGGGTGGCTAGCAGATCGGCTGAGTTGAGGGTTGCGGCTGTGGCATCTAGGGCGCACTGATCCCAATACGCCTGACCAAATAGCTCTCTGCCCGTCGATTTGGGGGGCGGTTGGTGAAAAAAGTCGTGCTCTAACCAACGGGCGACAAGAGGCTGATCCGGCGTTCCCGATGCGGCCCAGTTGCCGTCTTGATCGTAGGATTGGGTGCCCCCAGAGAGATGATGCACCGCCAGATCGAGCAACGCGTTGCCAGGGCCGGTATCCCAACCCACGATCTGAGATGAGGAGATCGAACTCTGCCCATGCCGCTGCGGCTGGGCAGGCAGGTAGGTGACGTTGCCAATGCCGCCAATATTTTGAATACAGCGGCTGAGGGTAGGATGTCCCAGCAAGCAGGCATCAATCGGAGCTACTAAGGGTGCTCCTTGGCCACCTGCTGCAATGTCTGCTGCCCTAAAGTTGCTAATGGTAGAAATGCCCGTCAGGCTGGCGATCAGGGCACCGCGTCCGAGCTGTAGGCTATAGCCCAAAGAGAAGGAGGAAGGAGGGGGGATGAAGGATGAATCTGTAGGTGTGTTGGCAGCAGAGGTGGGTTGAGGCGGTTTGTGGAAGACGGTTTGGCCGTGGGAGCCGATCAGGGCGGCGGTGGGATGGGTGGTTTGGATTTGTAAGGCAGCTTGGGCAAACTGATGGGCGATCGCGTCATCAAGTTCGGCAAACTCGGCCATTGATAGGGGCTGGCCGGCGCAGACGTTGAGAATGTGCGATCGCAAGCTGGCTGGATAGGGATAGGTTGCTCCGGCTAGCAGTTCAACGCTAATAGCAGTACCGTCTCCGGTAATGTCTACTAGAGCAGCATCAATGCCATCGACTGAGGTGCCGCTGATTAACCCAATGACTTGCATGGGTCATCCTCAAACGGGTAGCTGATCGATGCTTTTGTTAGCACCAATCACAACAATCATTTCGCCTTTTCTCAGCCGTAGTGAGGGACTAGGTGTCACCTCCAGTTTTCCGCCCTGAGACACGGCTAGCAAGTTGACGCCGTAGCGCGATCGCAGCTCAAGTTCCACAATCGTTTTTTCTTCAAAGACGTGGGGCACTACCATTTCTACAATACTGGTGTCTGGGTCAAGCTCAAACCGTTCTAAAATGCCGGGACGGGTGAGGGTACGAGCCAGCGCACAGCCCATTTCATGCTCTGGAAAGACGACTTGGTCGGCCCCTACTCGTTTGAGCAGCTTGCCATGAATTTCGGTTGAGGCTTTGGCGACGACATGAGGAACGCCGCCTTCTTTCACGTTGAGTGTGGTGATGATGCTCTCTTGGATATAGTTCCCGATTGCCACAATTACCGTGTCAAATTCAAAAATACCCGACTCTTTTAGGGCACCTGGATCGGTTGAATCTAGAGTTAACGAGTGAGACACAATGTGGTCGGTTAGAGCCTGTGCCACCAATCGATCATCGGAATCAATGCCTAGGACTTCGTAGCCCAAATTGTGTAACGTTTGACACACGGCTCGCCCAAACCGCCCCAGTCCAATGACGGCAAACTGCTTGCTTCCCGTACGCAGTCCACGAAAAAATCCCAGAGACGATAAATTCACAACAAGTCTCCTAACTCAGACAATTTTGAATGTAAATTAAACTCTAATACTTGCCAGATGACTGGGTATCTCAGACCAATACGCTTCATTTAACTTACCAGAGCCTTACTCCGGTCTATCACTTTATCCAGTCACTTCATCCAGAAAAATGGCAAAGGCCAGCGATCATTCGTTTCTATGTGATCAATGGGCAGATGGCGATTTGCCCTCACCTATGATCCACAGCTTGACCGCGATTTTAACCTACCAAAAGGTTCTCTTCTGGATAGTCGATGGACGTGGGCTTGGGATCGCCCAATAACGACGACATGAGGAGCAAAACGCCAACTCGACCGACGTACATGGTCAAGACCAGTATTAGCTTGGCGGCAGTAGAAATGCTAGCTGTAATGCCTGTCGAAAGCCCGACTGTAGCGAAGGCCGATACGGCCTCAAACAGAATCCGGGTAAACTCGACGCCTGGATCGCTCAACGTAATTAGCACAGTTGCAATAATTACCGTCATCATGGAGCCAAAGACCACGCCAACTGCCTTTAAAACTAGCGTGTTAGGAATTTGGCGTTGATAGCAACGTACCTCATCTTTCCCTTGTAGAACGGCTTTTGTGCAGTTAAATAAAACCCGAAATGTGGTGGTCTTGATCCCGCCGCCTGTACTACCAGGGCTGGCTCCAATAAACATCAGAGCAATGGTAATAAACAGTCCAGTGGTGGTCATTTTGCCGTAGTCGATCGTATTAAACCCAGCCGTTCTGGGAGTGACTGACATAAACCAGGCGGCTAGGAACTGATCGTGGAGGCTAAAGTTAGCAATTGTATCGGGATTGCGGGATTCTGCGACTAAAAATGCCAAAATTCCTAGCCCCAGCAGGACGGAGGTGGTGCTAGTCACAATTTTGAAGTTGAGCGAAAAAACCTGGCGTGTGGGCTTTCGAGCTAAGCGATCGCGTCCCCACAGGTAGAATTCCATCATCACCTGATAGCCAATGCCTCCGAGGATAATTAACAGACCGACAATCAGGTTGATGGGCACCGACTTGGCGTAGCCCATGAGGTTGTCTTTAAATAGGCCAAACCCGGCATTGTTAAAGGCGCTGACGCTATGGAATATGGCCAGCCATAGGGCACGGATGGGGGGATATTCCTGCCGAAATACCAAAAACATCAGAATTGTTCCTGTCAGCTCCAACAGCAGCGTTAGGGCAATAATTGATTTGACTAGCTGTAATGCCCCAGACATGCCCTGGATATCTAAGGACTGCTGAATAGCGACCTTCTCACGTAGGCCAAACTTGCGCCCTACTAAGATTAGTAAGAGCGTGGTTGCCGTCATGTAGCCCAGTCCGCCTACCTGCACCAAAAGTACAATAAAGAGCTGCCCCCAAAAAGAGAAATAGGTGCCGGTGTCTTCTACGGCTAGCCCTGTGACACAGACTGCCGATGTGGTCGTGAATAATGCCGTTACTGGGTTGCCCCATTCACCACTTTGAATCGAGATGGGCAGCAGCAGCAGCAGCGTCCCAATCGCAATCACTGCCAAAAAACCTAAGCAAATTGTCCGTGAAACTGTCATGAGCTAGGTAAGATAAACGGAACTCGTGCCACAACCATTACAATTCTTTCTAAAAGATTACCCCTAAGCCATGACTGCATCGCTACAACAAGATATCCAAGAATTCTACGACGCATCTTCGGGTCTGTGGGAAAGTATTTGGGGAGAACACATGCACCACGGCTACTACGGAGTAGACGGGAGCGATCGCAAAGAGCGCCGACAGGCTCAAATTGACCTAATCGAAGAATTTCTGCGTTGGGGTGACGTGCAGCAGGCCAGCGATGTCTTGGACGTGGGCTGTGGGATTGGCGGCAGTTCGCTTTATTTGGCCAAAAAATTCAACGCAAATGCCACGGGGATCACCCTCAGCCCCGTCCAGGCCGCTCGTGCCACCGAACGGGCACAGGCCGCAGGGTTACAAACCCGCGCGCAGTTTCAGGTGGCCGATGCCCTGCACATGCCCTTTCCCGATGCCTCTTTTGACCTGGTCTGGTCGATGGAGAGCGGCGAACATATGCCCGACAAAGTGCAGTTTCTGCAAGAATGCCACCGCGTGCTCAAACCAGGGGGCACATTTTTGATGGCAACCTGGTGTCATCGCCCTACTACTCCCCAAACCCCTCTCACTGCTGATGAACAGGCACACTTAGAAAAAATCTATCGGGTTTACTGCCTTCCCTACGTGATTTCTCTGCCAGAGTATGAGGCGATCGCCCAATCGCTTCAGTTCCAGGCTCTTCGCACCGACGACTGGTCTAAGGCCGTCGCTCCTTTCTGGGATGTTGTGATCGACTCTGCCATTACTCCCGCTGCTGTTTTCGGCTTGCTCCGCTCTGGCTGGACGACGATCCAAGCTGCCCTGTCGCTGGGCTTGATGCAGCAGGGCTATCAGCGGGGGCTGATTCGATTTGGGGTGATGGTAGGTAGGAAGGATGAAGGATAAGAGATGAAGGATGAATCGATCGTGTTTGATTAAACGTAGACCCTGAAACTTTTAACCTTTTACTTCTATGTCTACTCCCCTCGGCGTTGCTGTGATTGGCACTGGCTTTGGCCAAAAGATTCATATCCCTGGCTTGCAGGCGCATCATCGGACTCGGGTGGTGGCGGTGCAGCATCGGGATTTGGTCAAGGCGGAGGCGATCGCCCATGCTCACACGATTCCCCACGCCTGCCAAACGGTAGACGAAATTGTGGCGCTGCCCCAGGTGCACGCGGTGAGTATTTCGACCCCGCCGTTTTTGCACTATGAGCAGGCACGGCTGGTGTTGGCGGCAGGTAAGCATTTGCTGTTAGAAAAGCCGACCACCATGACCGTGCCGGAAGCAGAAGCATTGCAGGAACTAGCGATCGCCCATCATGCAGTCACCGCGCTTGATTTTGAATTTCGGTTTGTGCCGGCTTGGATGCGACTGGCAGAACTGCTAGCCGAAGGCTATGTCGGGCACAAGCGGCTGGTAAAGGTCGATTGGCTGGTACCGGGACGTGCCGATGCCACTCGCCCGTGGAATTGGTATGCCCGCAAAGATCAAGGGGGTGGAGCGCTGGGTGCCCTGGGTTCTCATACGTTCGATTATTTGATCTGGCTATTTGGCGGCGTGCAGCGGCTGTGCGGGCGTCTCAGTACTACGATCCCCACTCGCCCTGACCCCGTAACAAGTGAGCTAAAGCCAGTCGATTCGGACGATACCTGTAGCATTGCCCTAGAGCTAGCTGACGGCACTCCCTGCCAGGTGACGCTGAGTACTGTGACCTATCAGGGGCGGGGGCATTGGCTGGAGGTGTATGGCGATCGCGGCACGCTAATTTTGGGCAGCGACCACCAAAGCGACTATGTCCATGGCTTCAAACTGTGGGCGGCTCCTCTGGGGCAACCCCTAGTGGAACTAGAGATCCCTGAACGCCTTGCCTTGCCTCAAACCTATGCCGACGGTCGGCTTGCTCCCTTTATTCGGGTGGTAGACAATTGGGTCAACGCCATCGATCAAGGGCAGGCGATCGCCCCTTCCCTAATAGACGGGATCAACTCCCAGCGGCTGATTGACCTAACGCACCAGTCTCACCAGTCTGGCTGCTGGTTAGACGTACCCCAACCCCCATGCATCCACTCCTAAAATTTCGCGACGAAACCCTATTGCGACGGGCGCTAACGCACCGCTCCTACCTCAACGAAAATCCGGGAGTAGCGGAGCACAACGAACGGCTAGAATTTCTGGGCGATGCGCTGCTGACGTTTCTAAGTGCGGAGTATCTATATCGCTGCGAACCTGCTGTCAGTGAAGATGAGATGACTCGACGGCGATCGGCGTTGGTCAACGAGAAGCAGCTAGCCAAGTTTGCGATCGCAGTGGGTTTAGACGGGCGCATGCGGCTGAGTAAAGGCGCTGCTCAAGAGGGAGGCTGCGCAAACGAAAATCTGCTGAGCAGCACCTTTGAGGCAGTTGTAGGCGCTTATTATCTCGATCGAGAAAATATTGAGGCACTGCGCCCCTTGGTAGAGGAGTTGTTTACGTCAGTTTCTGAACCAATGGGGCTATCTGGCTCGATCGTAGACGCCAAAAACCGCCTGCAAGAGTGGGTACATTTACAGGTGGGTGCTATCACTCCCATTTATTCCACCGAAAAGAGCGGCGGGCTGGATCACGCTCCTGAGTTTGCCGCCCAGGTGAATGTAGCCGATCGACTGGTCGGAGAAGGTCGGGGGCGCAGTAAAAAAGAGGCTGAAAAGCAGGCGGCGGAGGATGCGCTGGCGCGGCTAAAACAGCGAGGTCTGCTGTAGAAGGGAGGAAGTTTTGAGTTTTGAATTTTGAGTTTTGAATTAACCGCTAACTCAGAACTGATTTGATTTTGATTCCTAACTATCTGCGGTTTTGTCCAAATAGCTTGTGAGGTCGTCCCAATGGCGCAACACTTCTGCTACCGACCAGGCTTGGGCGATCGCCCCTTGAGCGGCATGGGGAGCATCTCCGTCGAAAATCTCAGAGATCGAACTCAGGCAAGCATCATGTTCAAAGTGCTCTAACAGCCGTTGCGGGTTCCAGGGCAGTGTCTCGTTGGGATAGAAGCGAGTCCAAGCGCGAATGAATGGGCCAATTAGCCAACTCCAGACGGTGCCTTGGTGATAGGCATAGTCGCGGTGGCGCAGATCGCCGATGTAGCGCCCCACGTACTGGGGGTCAGCTGGGTCGAGGGAGCGCAGCCCGTAGGGGGTGAGGAGGCGATCGCGGGCGGTCTGTAATGCTTGCTGGGCATGCTCTGCCGTGAACCCACAGTGGCTAAGCGATAGGGCAATCACGGCATTGGGGCGCACCTGCAGATTAGGGAGATCGCCCGGATCAATCAGGTCATAAAAATAATGTTGGCGGGCATTCCAAAATTTTTGCAGTGAGCCTCTCACTTGCTCCGCCTGCTGAGCAAAATGACGAGCGTGATTTTCGTAGTTGGGCGACTCATCTGCTGCCGTCACCGTCTGGCTCAGCCGCTCTGCCCACTGCTGCGCCCAACACAAACTGGAATACCACAGCGCATTGATTTCGATCGCCTTACCCTGACGGGGCGTTGCCGTTTCGCCACCGACCACAGCATCCATCCAGGTCAGGGCAACGCCGGGAGCTTCCCATGTGACTAATCCATCCAGTGCGTCAATCCGAATGTTGTAGGACGTGCCCGTGGCAAAGGATTTATAAATCCGCCGCACTGTGGGGTATTGGGTCACCAAAAAGTCCCAATCTTGAGTGGCCTCTAGGTATAGCCCTAGCGTTTCAATCCACCACAGCGCCGCATCAATGCTGTTGTAAGAGGGCTGGGCACCGTTATCGGGAAAGGTGTTGGGAATTAGCCCACCCTGGCAATATTTGCTAAAGGTTTCTAGCAGGCCGCGCGCTAGGTCAAACCGCTTGGTGGCCAGCGCTAAGCCGGGTAGCGCAATCAATGTATTTCGTCCCCAGTCGCTAAACCAGTGGTAGCCTGCAATTACTGTGGGACCTGCGATTGAGGCGCGATAGGCAATAAACTGATCGCTGGCCTGGAGCAGTTTCTTAAAACAGGTCGAGTGGCGTGAACTTGGGTTTGACCACAGCGGCGCGAAGATTTTTGCCAGTCGGGCTTGCTCGGCTTGCAGGGCTTGGTCAAAGGTGTGATCAGCAGGCGGGGTAAACGGATATTTAGGATTCGTCAGACGGACGCGAGCCTCTAGCGTTAGGCTCTCACCCGGTTGTAGGCTAGCGTTGAGGTAGCCCGGACTATGCAAGTCTTCGCGATCGCCCAACCCCCGTCGAGTTTCTTCGGGATAGCAATAATTCCAATACCACACATCATCGGGGTAATAGGTGCCTTTATTCCAGCTTAGTTGCCACGAAGTGCCCACCCAATGCTTACGCGTCGCTTGCAGCGAGACCCGGTGCGGCTCGACCAGTTGCGAGATTTGCAGGTCGGCGTCGGCGTGTTGCTGATGATGAAAGTTGCGATCGCCCGTGAGGGGGCGCAAATTGAGCAGCGCTGGGGTGTGCCCTTCATAGTGATAGCGAATATAGATTTGATGGCGAAACTGAGGTGAGCCATCCGTGGCGTCATCAGCCAGCACCCCATGGGTCATCAACAGCTGCCGCGTCAGTTGCCAGTCGTCTGTGCCCCA
>JAYUYI010000776.1:0-6540 GCA_043752545.1 Thermoleptolyngbya sp. | reverse complement strand
TCGCCGAGATCAATGCGGCTGGGGGTGTATTGGGTCAACCGCTTGAACCCATTGTGGCCGACGGAGCGTCTGACCAATCTACCTTTGCGGCTCAGGCTCAACGGTTAATTCAAGCCGACGGGGTCGTGACGCTGTTTGGCTGTTGGACGTCGGCCAGCCGCAAGGCGGTGCTGCCGGTGGTTGAAGCGCTGAACTGCTTATTGTGGTACCCGGTGCAATATGAAGGATTAGAGTCATCGCCCAATATCTTTTATACGGGTTCGTGTCTGAATCAGCAGGTGGAGCCAGCTGTCCATTGGCTCTTAGAGCAGCAGCGTCGGCGCGTGTACCTGTTGGGGTCTGACTACCTCTTTCCCCACACGGCCAACCGGATGATTAGCGCCCTGCTGAAGGCAGCGGGCGGGGAGGTGGTCGGTGAAGAGTATGTGAGCCTTGGGAGAGATACCTTTGAAGCGGCGATCGCCCACATTGGCCAAGCCCAGCCCGACGTGGTGTTCTCGACCCTCAACGGCGACAGTAACGTGGCCTTTTACCAACAATACCAGCAGGCCGGGATCACAGCTGCACAGACTCCGATTATGGCAGTGAGCGTAGCAGAGGCCGAATTGCAGCAGATTGGAGCGGCGGCGGTGGGGCACTATGCTGCCTGGAGCTATTTTCAAAGCCTGAGCACGCCTGCCAATCAGCAGTTTGTCCAGCGGTTTCAGCACCGCTATGGAGCCGATCGCGTCACTAGTGACCCCATTGAAGCCGCCTACTTCCAGGTTTATCTGTGGAAGCAGGCGGTAGAAGCGGCAGAGTCCACGCAGAGCGATCGCGTCCGTGCAGCAGCCTATGGGCAAACGTTTCAGGCTCCGGGCGGCCTGGTGCGGGTAGAACCCAACCAGCATCTGTGGAAACCCTGTCGGATTGGGCAAGTTTTACCCAACGGCCAGTTTGAACAGGTGTGGTGCAGCGATCGCCCCCTGAAGCCTCTGCCCTGGCTGGGCGTAGAAGACTCACCGCTGCACCTAGCTCCCGCCGTACGCGATGTCTTGGCCGATGTGCCCCAATGGATTCAAAAAGCCCAACAGCTAGAACAGCGCACCATTGCCCTAGAAACGACCCTGGCGGCAGTGACTGCCGAACAGGAAGAGCGCCAAAAAACGGCACAAGCGCTGCATGACACCTGTGCCGAGCTACAGGCCATTATTGCTTCGGTAGATGAATTAATTATTGTGCACGATCGCCAAGGGCGCTGTCTGAGAATCCCTTCGGCCAACTCAACCTGGCTATCCCACGAGCGAGATCAAAAGATTGGCCGCACATTCCACGACCTGTTTCCAGTCGATATTGCCGATCGCTTCTTGGATTACACCCAGCAAAGCCTCGACCGCCAAGAGACCCTAACGGTAGAGTACAGCCTGATAATGGACGATACCGAGTGCTGGTTTAACGCCAGCATTTCTCCGCTAGACGAAAATGTCGTCGTGTGGGTAATTCGAGATATCAGCGATCGCAAACAAACTGAGCTGGCGCTGATGGGCAGCGAAGACCGCTTTCGCGCCGTCTTTGAACACTCTGCCATTGGCATGGGCGTCAACCGGGCAGACGGCAGCTTGATCGAATCGAACCCAGCCGTGCAAGCCATCTTGGGTTATACCACCGAAGAGCTGCGCGCCCTCCATTTTACCCAATACACCCACCCCGACGACCTCGACGCCGACCTGGCTCTATTAGAAGAACTGCTGGCGGGTCAGCGCAATTCGTACCAACTGGAAAAGCGCTACATTCGCAAAGACGGCCAGCCCGTTTGGGTGCGCCTTACCCTGTCTGCCGTCCGCGACCTGTCGGGCGAACTGAACCTCACCATCGCCATGATGGAAGACATCACTGAGATCAAGCGGGTGGCCGAAGAGCTGCGGCGCAGCGAATTTCAATATCGGGAGCTGGTTCAAAGCGCCAATTCTTTCATTTTTCGCTGGAGCCGAGAAGGCAAAATTACGTTTCTCAATGCATATGGGCTAGACGCGTTGGGCTTTACAGAAGCCGAACTGATAGGGCAGAACATGATCGGTACCCTGGTGCCCGAAACCGAAAGCTCTGGCCGCGATCTGCGTCAATTAATCCAGGAGATCAACCAAAATCCAGATGCCTACCGAGATGTAGAAAATGAAAATATTTGTAAAAATGGCGATCGCCTCTGGATTAAATGGGCCAACAAAGGCATTGTGAATGAGCAGGGTGAATTAACTGAAATTCTGGCCATCGGGTTTGATATTAGCGATCGCAAACGTGCCGAGCAGCAGCTACAAGATGCTGAAGAACGCTACCGCAGCATTGTTGAAAACGCAGTCAGTGGGATTTTTCAAACCACCCCCGACGGGCACTACCTCAGTGCCAATCCGGCTCTAGCTAAGATTTACGGCTACGATACACCCGAAGACCTGATTCAAACCCTGGGCAGTATTCAGCAGCAGCTCTACGTCGATCCAGAGCGCCGGATCGAATTTGCCCAGTTGATGCAGGCTCAAGGTAGAGCCGCCAATTTTGAGTCTCGGATCTACCGCAAAGACGGCACCATCCTTTGGATTGCTGAGCAATCGCGGGCAGTGCTAGATGCCAGCGGCACCCTGCTTTACTACGAAGGGATTGTGGAAGACATTACTCAGCGCAAGCAAGCAGAAATTGCCCTGCAAGAGAGCATGAGCCAGCTGGCCATAGCCAATCAAAAAATTACCCGGCTCAATGCCCAGCTGCAAAGTGAAAACTTGCGCATGGGTGCAGAACTGGCCATTACCCGGCAGCTTCAGCAAATGGTGTTGCCCCGCGCCGAAGAGCTGGAGCAAATTCCAGGCTTAGACATTGCTGGGTTTATGGAACCCGCAGAAGAGGTCGGCGGCGATTATTATGACGTGATTCAGCACGAGGGGCGGATAATTTTTGGCATTGGCGATGTCACGGGGCATGGCTTGGAAAGCGGCATGCTGATGCTGATGGTACAAACCGCTGTGCGCACCCTGCTGGCCACCAATGAAACCCGCGTCCGGCCATTTTTCTATGCCCTGAACCGCGCCATTTACGACAACGTGCAGCGGATGAACAGCGGCAAAAGCACCACCTTAGCCTTGCTCGATTATCAAAACGGCAACCTGCAACTGAGCGGGCAGCACGAAGAAATTCTGGTAGTGCGAGCCGATAGCACAGTAGAGCGGATAGATACCAACGATTTGGGGTTGCCGCTGGGTTTAGTAGATGACATTCGCAGCTTCATTGACCAGATCGAGATTCGGCTACAGCCAGACGATGGCATTGTTTTATACACCGATGGCATCACCGAGGCAGAGAGTGGCGATCGCCACTACTACGGCCTAGAGCGGCTGTGTGCGGTGGTCAGTCAGCATTGGCAGCAGGGAGCGATCGCCGTGCAGCAGGCCGTCATTGCCGACGTGCGCCACCACATTGGCACCCACAAAGTTTATGACGACATTACCCTACTAGTCATCAAACGCAAATAACTTACTCCAACCCAGGCGGTAACGCCGCCTCACAGCAGCGATGCACCTCGGCAATGTGTTCAAACAGCCAGGGATAAGCCTGACGATAATAGGGCAACCGCGCTAAAGGACTGAGCAACGCCGCAGCGGTAATGTCGGCAGCGGAGAGGCGATCGCCCACCAAGAAACATGTCGGCAACCATCGCCTCTCCAGAAATGCTAGTGCTTGAGTGAGGCGAGCGGCGGCTAGCCTCACTCGCGCTGGGTTCATGCCATATTGGCGGCGCACAATTTGAATCACGGCTTGACTGACCAGCGATGGGTCAAGCTGTTTGCCCTCTTTGGCTCGGTAGTCGTAGTAAACAAACCGGGTAGCGGTGCCAATACTTTCATCCAACCAATCTTCTAGAATCTGCGTTTCGAGCCGGAGGGTTGGGTCGCTGGGGTACAGCGGCGGGTCAGGTTGATAGGTATCGAGAAATTCAAAAATATGGGTAGAGTCGGCGATCGCCTCAGGCTGCCCTGCCAGTTGCGGCACCAGCACAGGCACTGTTGTCGTGCCCGTCAGAGGCTGAAGTTTGAAGGCATGCAGACCAGGGGTCAAATTCTCAACGGTATAGGGCAAGTGCTTATATCCCAGTGCCAGTCGAGCCTTTCGGCAATAGTGAGACGTACTAAATTGCAAGAGCAACATGGATTGACTCACTCACGGATTAGCAACACTAAAACTCTAGTCAAATAAAAAGTTAGTCCTGCACATTGTTGGAACATGCAGGACTAACTACTCAGACCTAATTTGACAACGACTAAGGGGTTGTTGTTGGAGAAGGAGACATCGCAGGATCAGCAGGGGATTCTGCTGGAGTTGTACCACCACCACAGGCAACTAATGAGGCTGCAACACCCATAGCCAGGAGTAGACCAATTACTTTCTTGTGCATATTTACCCTTTTGAGTGCGATATGTTGACGTTTTAGCAGGTGTTGCGAGAGCTATGACAGAGACCTAATAACCTAGCAATCAGATTACTAGATCTGCTGGCTATTCCCACGCATGACAGTGCTGCTGAGGTTTTTAGTTGAGAGTTTGTTTATCTCTTCAAAAGAAGATATCTCTTCAGAGAAAGAGGGATAAAGACTCTCAAGTGAATATACCTCATCCTTTGTATCAGATTTCATGTACTTTGGCGCATCTATCGGAGGGCTGAATATTTTGACGGTATTCATTAATTTTTACGTGCGCAGATTTAAATAACTTTACGTCTGCGTAGAGTTGACATGACCGAAATTGTGACCATGGACAATGATTCTTTATAGCAAGTACCCTTCACCCCTTTTCTGCCATGACAGCTTCCGGCAGTTCTCCCCTCCCCATTTCCCCCGCTATCGACCAAGCTTTGAAGGCGATCGCCAGCTTTGAGCAATCCTCTACAGTAGGGGTATGGCCGTTGCTGAACAAAAAAACACTCGCCGCAGAACTGCGCCAACGAGTCCAAAATCCCTACAGCGTCAACCAAGGACAGCAGCCGTTTTGTGGCCCCACTGCTATTTTGTTTGAGCTAGTGCGCAAGCAGCCAGGGCACTATGTAGACCTTTGCCGCATGCTGTATGAGCAAGGGATCGTGCAAGGCAAAACCAAGCGGATTGAGACGCTAGCACCGTTACGTCAAGCGCGCCAGCCGATCAAGATGGGCGAAGTCGATTGGATGGTACTCAGTGCGCTGCGAGATGCCGAAAGCCTAATATTTCCGGTCGATCCCGACGCCCCCAGCTTTATCCGCAACATCAGCGGCATGAGCTTTTCGTGGGAAATGAAAGGCTGGGTGCAAGAGATTTTGGGCTATCCCCAAATTATTCACACCAAAACCTATAAAAAAGGGGATCTCTTGGCGCTACGCGATGCCGCCAACAGCGTTAAGTTAGGCGGCGTCGCCTTTCCTCTGATTACGGCTCAAGCGTTATTAAGCAGCTCCAGTGCCACAGAACTGCCCGTGCCGCTGCCCAACCATTGGGTTTCGCTGCTGGGCAATCTCCAGATCCAAAACGGGCGAGTTGCCTTTGACGTTTACAGCTGGGGCAAAAAGATGCGCGTGGACGTCACAGAAGGGGTATTTAAGAAATCCTTCTGGGGAGTTGTGATTGGAATGCCGTAAAATCTGGATGCCGCTTCTCACCTGCTGTCCATTGCCCAGAACACATTGCCCAGAACATATTGCCCAGAACACATTGCCCAGAACATCATGCCCAGCTCAATCGACATCCTCACCCGCGTCTTAAAGCTGATTCAACAATTAGATCCCAATGTGCAGTGCAACGAAACCGAGCTAGAAGCCGTCATGAGCACGCTAAAGCAGGTCGAGTCGGGACTAGAATCGGTGAAGCAAAAGTTTGAGGCGCGATCGGCTGAGCAACTTCAACAGGAAATCAATCGGTTCAAAGCAGTGCGTTCAGTTTCTAGCGACAGCACCCCCCTACCCCCGAACTCAAGTAACCCTTAATTTAGACGTCCCCGCTGCAACAGGTGAAGCAGAAACAGCAGCACTACTGCTCCTACAAAAGCCACAAAAATAGTGCCAGCCAGCCCACCAAAGGGAGCAGCCAGTCCCAACTGGCCAAACAGCCAGCTGCCGACAAACGAGCCAACAATCCCTACCACAATGTCACCCAGCAGGCCATAGCCAATCCCACCCGCCACAACACTAGACAGCAAGCCTGCAATTAGCCCTACGATTAACCAAGTGAGCAAATCCATTTAGTCCTCCAGATCCCTGCTCTAGCTCTAGTTTTGATTGATAGTAAATAGTCTATCTGGATTGACCTCGAACGCAGCGGTGATCGACCTAAAATATTTCTAAAGTAGGATAGCGGGTGACGATGATGAACACTTGACGTTCGCAATCGTCACCCGCTATCCCCTTAGCAGCTCTCAGTTCTACATCAACTTCAGCAATTGGCTAGGAACGGTTGAGCCGTTGTTGGAAACGGTTGAAGGCAGTAGTTCGTCAACTGGCTTGCGGTAGAAGGCGCTGTGGGGCAGCACCCGCCGCACTTCTTCTACGGTGGTG
>JAYUYI010000775.1:0-2598 GCA_043752545.1 Thermoleptolyngbya sp. | reverse complement strand
CCTACGCCCAGCTCGAGCAAATTGCCGTGTTGGCAGGCGAGGTCGGTCTGGGTGAAGGCAGTCGGCAGGTGCCGAGCGGGCGGTGGTCGCTGCATCCCGATGGGTTCTTTGTGCGCTATGTGCCGTCTGGCTATAGCCAAACCCGAATTCAGGTCGCCATGCCCGACCGCTACACCCTTAGCCGCGACACTTTAGGGCGGATTACGGCGATCGCCGACACCCAAGGCAACCGCACCGAAACCACCTACGACGACACCATTGCGCCCCGTCTCCATCCCAACGACCCCAGCCTGCGCGCCTACGCCTTCCGCAGCATCCGCTTCATCCGCCCCAGCCCCGTCCGGGGTGGTCAACCCGAACAGGTCGAAATCCCCAGTCGGGGCTGGACATTTGTCCACACGGCTGCCACGGCCACCCGGCCTCCCCAGACGCCAACCGCTCACGGGTTAGCCGCCAAATCCCAATTGTTACCAGCGCTGTCCCAGGTTCTACGCGCTGTCCTAGTGACTCAACCGGTGGCTCAAACGGTGGCTCAAACGGGCGATCGCTACACCGACTGGCTCCGTCGCTCCCGAGAGGCATACGACCAGCAGCAGCAGGTGCGTGACTACTGGGAACGGGTTGACCGCAACACCCGCGATCGCAGCGACGCTGATATCAACGACTTAGGCGACACCGAACATTACCGCGATGGCATCGAAGCCGCCACCCAAGGCAGTCAAGCCGACCGGATCGACTGGATCGCTCAACACCAAGAACGGCAGCGCAATGCCCTGCTCCACGCCATCTGCGTCCTCGGCGGCTGTGACAACGATAGCGCCACCGCCTACGATCCTTCCGGCGACGTTGCCGTCCCTGGCAACACGTCTAGGCAGCGGCTGGCACAGTCGGCAAGAAGCTACTAGGGAAAGGCAGAAGGCGGAAGGATGAGGGATGAATGGGAAACGGGTGGGAACGTGGGGGAATGACAAGACAAAGTCGATTTTCCTTCATCCTTCATCCTTCCGCCTTCATCCTTACTTCTGTTCTGGATGTGCCAGCTCAGGGGGAACCATTCCCATTTCGTTAATCACCCGCAGCATTTTGTATAGCCGTCCCAAGTCTCGCTGATTAAATTCCAGCACGAGGCGGGGCAGGTGGGACAGCTCGGGGGCGTCGGTTTCTTGGGGTAGGGCGGCAGTTTGCTGAATCTGTCCCTGCACCAAAATGCTGCTGAAATTTTGATTTAGATCGTCTAACTGCGCTGCGGATAATGCCTGATTCAGCCGGATCACGAGCTGGCTGTCAACGTAACGGCTAGAGTGATAAACCCGATAGAAGCTGGCGATCGCCTCACAGGCCACATCAATCCGATCGGTAATCGTATACAAGTCCAAATCGTGAGGGCTGATGAGTCCTCCCGCGAGCAAGTGATCTTTAATATACGACTGCCAGCCTTGCCAATAATCGCCCCCTGGCGGATCAACCAACACGAGCGGCACCAGCCCCGACTTACCCGTTTGCATGAGCGTCAGGCATTCAAACGCTTCATCCTGGGTGCCAAAGCCCCCCGGGAACAGCGCCAGTGCATCACTCTCCCGCAAGAAAAATAGCTTGCGGGTAAAGAAATACTTAAAGTCAATTAGCTTGCGATCGCCCTCTAGCACCGGGTTAGCCCCTTGCTCAAACGGCAGCTGAATATTTAGCCCAAACGACTTTTCTACTCCTGCCCCTTCATTCCCGGCCTGCATGATGCCGCCCCCCGCCCCCGTCATCACCATAAACCCCTGCTGCGTCACACAGCGGGCAAATTCAACCGCCATTTGATAAGCAGGGTGCTCAGGCTGAATGCGAGCGGAGCCAAAAATTGTAATCTTGCGGACATGGCGATACGGATGAAAAATCTGAAACGCCCGTCCCATATCTTGAAGCGACGCACTGAGGATCTTCCAGTCCAGGCGATCTGCATCCCCCGCCGCCATCTGAACCAGGGTTTGCAGTGCTTGTTGAATCAACTCGCCATGCTTGAGCGTTGGGAGGCGATCAAGCAGACTATTGACCTCCACCCGAAGCGATTCTGAAGCAGGAGATAAAGGGGATAAACGCATGAAACCCTCCGGACTGCGCAGTACTTTATTCTAAGAGATTTGGAAAAACGCGAAAATGCCTTGATTGGCAACCCAACCAAGGCAATGCTCGAGACGAACACTAGTTGTTAGCTAACGCTCTACAGATGTTTTTCTAGCGTAGTAGCCAACGTTGTCTTAGGGACAGCGCCAACTACCATATCTACCCGTTGTCCGCCCTTGAAAATCATGAGCGTGGGAATGCTGCGAATGCCATATTGGCTAGCAACAGCGGGATTCTCATCCGTATTAACCTTAACGACCTTGATCTGTCCAACGTACTGTTCGGCGATCTCATCGACCACGGGGGCAACCATGCGGCAAGGGCCACACCAAGGTGCCCAAAAATCGACTAATACGGGAACGTCGCTCTCCAATACCTCTTGCTTGAAGGTACCGTCTGTAACTTGTGCGGCTGCTGACATGCCTATAAACCCTTAGCCAACAATACTCATTCGAGATCCTACCATAGCCAACGTCTGCACTTCAGAGT
>JAYUYI010000774.1:0-6560 GCA_043752545.1 Thermoleptolyngbya sp. | reverse complement strand
GTAATAGACTCTGAGGGAAAATTCTTTCGCTGTTCGAGGGCGATCGCATTATTTTAATCAACCAATAGCCTAAGTCTGTTTTTTGCATCCTAAAATTTTAGGTCAAAAACCCGGATGACTAAGACAAGCTACCCGCTCAGACTGGCTTAAAGATACGACAATAGCCAAGCAAATTAAAATTTTGATGGCGTCTCGTTCGCATCCCATCACTAGAGAGGCCGATTTTTGTGAAATGATTAGAGACCCCTTTAGCGACCCTCAGAAAAATTTAGGCTCCTAGTTAAACATGCAGAATTTGATTAAAGACGAAGTTACTCACTTTACCAGCGATATTACACTCAATTTAGAAAAAAGAAACACTGGAATAAAACTTTATCCCTGAGATTGCCCCTTTTTTTTACCCTTAGTGCCCGATTCGGATAAAATGACCAATCTCAAACCTATGCAGGTGAACAGAATGAGACGCTGGAAATCTTTAAGTATATTTGCTCTGCTGGGCTTGGTGCTTAGCTGGGCCGTGAGCTGTAGCCCCAGCACACCATCGGCATCAACCCGGACTCCAGAAGTAGAATTCTGGACGATGCAGCTACAGCCCCAGTTTACGGACTACTTCAATCAACTGATTGCTAGCTTTGAGCAAGAAAATCCTGGCATTAAGGTGAAATGGGTCGATGTGCCTTGGGCTGACATGCAGAGCAAAATCCTGACGGCTGTCTCTGCAAACACAGCACCCGACGTAGTTAACCTCAATCCAGACTTTGCTGCGCAGCTGGCCGGACGCAATGCCTGGTTAACGCTGGATGAGAAAATTCCAGCCGACGTTCGGCAGCAGTATCTGCCCAAAATTTGGCAGGCCAACATGCTGGATGGCAAAACCTTTGGCCTTCCCTGGTATTTGACAACGAGTGTCGCCATCTATAACACTGACCTGTTGAAGCAAGCTGGAGTAGCGCAGCCGCCTCGAACCTATGAGGAAATGGCCGCGATCGCCAAAC
Organism: Thermoleptolyngbya sp.; assembly: GCA_043752545.1. Taxonomy (GTDB): domain Bacteria; phylum Cyanobacteriota; class Cyanobacteriia; order Elainellales; family Elainellaceae; genus CASBQJ01. Next base: position 5,565 of record JAYUYI010000774.1, on the reverse strand, counting down.
AGGTCAAACAGAAAACCGGGAAGTATGCCTTTTTTATGACCGTTGTGCCCACCGATTCGGCGGAGGTGCTGCAATCGTTTGCTCAAATGGGAGTGCCTTTAGTGGGGAACGACGGTAAAGCGGCCTTTAACACGCCCGAGGGCAGAGCGGTTTTTCAATATTGGACAGACTTATATAAAGAGGGACTGTTGCCAAAAGACGTGTTAACGCAAGGACATCGGCGGGCGATCGAGCTATATCAGGCCGGTGAGACAGCGATTCTATCGTCGGGCCCCCAGTTTTTGAAGACTGTGGAAACAAACGCTCCGGCGATCGCCAACGTCTCTGCGGTAGCTCCCCAAATTTCAGGGTCTACGGGTAAAAAAAATGTCGCCGTGATGAACTTAGTAATTCCCCGCCGCACCGATCAGCCCGAAGCCGCCGTCAAATTTGCCCTCTATGTGACCAACAACACCAACCAACTGTCCTTCGCCAAAGCAGCCAATATTCTACCGTCCACCACTGCTGCCCTCAACGATGCTTACTTCACCACGGTCTCAGATGACTCTACGCCTGTAGAAAAAGCCCGTGCCGTGAGCGCCAACCAAATGCAAGATGCCGAAACCCTGCTGCCTAACCTCAAAAACATCAAACAGCTACAGCAAATTGTCTACGACAACCTGCAAGCGGCGATGCTAGGCCAGAAGACAGTCGATCAAGCGGTGACCGATGCGGCGGCTCAATGGGATCAGCAGGCAGGCGAGTAAATGGGGAGTCAGAATTAAGTTTTGAGTTTTGAGTTTTGAATTGACGGTCTAACTCAAAGCTCAAAATTCAAAACTTCCTAAGCTCTCCCTGGCGAGGCTAAGTTACGAAACCGAGTAAACTGGGGTTCAAACAACAGCTTAATCGTGCCCACCGGCCCGTTGCGGTGTTTGGTAATAATCACTTCTGCAATGCCCCGGTCGGGGGTATCAGGCGTGTAATACTCGTCGCGGTACAGCATCAGAATCAAGTCCGCATCTTGCTCAATTGAACCCGATTCTCTCAAGTCAGACATCATCGGGCGTTTGTTGGTGCGAGATTCTACCCCCCGGCTGAGCTGAGACAGTGCAATCACAGGCACACTCAGCTCTCGGGCTAAACCTTTCAGGGCGCGCGTCATCCGCGACAGTTCTTGCACCCGGTTTTCGCTGCCGCTGCCTTCCATTAGCTGTAGATAGTCAATCAGTACCAGCCCCAACGCCCCGCCCTGCTCGGCTTGCAGACGGCGCACTTTCGATCGCATCTCGGTAATCGAAATGTTGGGCGTGTCGTCAATAAAAATCGGCATCTGCGACAGGGAACTAATGCCATAGCCCAACGGCTCCCACTCGTCTTGGCTGATTCGCCCTGAGCGCAAGCGGCCACTCTCGACTTGGGCTTCGCTAGACAATAAGCGATAAACAAGCTGCTCTTTCGACATTTCCAGGCTAAAAACAGCCACAGGCAGCTTGTGGAACGCCGCAATGTTGCGGGCAATATTGAGGCAAAAGCTGGTCTTGCCCATGGCCGGACGACCCGCTGCAATAATTAGATCGGAGCGCTGAAACCCCTGGGTCATCGCGTCTAAATCGTAGAAGCCACAGGAAATCCCTGGCAGCACCATGCCAAGAGAGCGGCTTTCGATATCGGAAAAGGTGGAGGTCAAAATGTCGGATGTGGCGGTCAGGCTCTGGTTGGGTCGAGACTGGGTGATGTTAAACACCTTTTGCTCTGCCTGATCTAAAACGCTTTCGAGCGGCGTACTGGTCTCGTAGCCCAGATAGGTAATTTCGTTACCGACCTGGATCATCTTGCGGCGCAGGTACTTGTCGGTAACGAGCTGGGCGTATTGGTCAATGTTGACCGCACTGACGGTACGCTCGACCAATTGAGCAATTCGGCTTTGGCCGCCTACTTTGTCGAGCAGGTTGTGATCGTTGAGATAGCTGGTGACGCTCATCAAGTCGGTGGGTCGCCCCTGGCTCTGGAGGATGAGCGCGGTGCGGTAAATTTCTTGATGAGCGCTGATGTAAAACGCTTCGGGGCGCAGTAGCTCTGCCACTCGACCGATGGCTTCGGGGTCGAGCAAAATCCCTCCCAAAATCGCCTCCTCCGCATCAATATTTTGGGGAGGGAGGCGATCGCTGTAGGTTTGGAAGTTAAGCTCTTGAACCATAGGACGGGGTGGGGCACAGCGGCGTTAGGGTGAGACCAAAAGAGGCGTCTGGGCAGGTCGAGAATGCGGTTCTCCCCCTACTCTACTATCAGTAGCTCTACTACCTGTAGTATTGCGATCGCTATTCTACCCCCTACCTATAGAGAACCGAGGGTCTAGATCGAACAAACGTGATATTTTACGCCTATCCCTTCGCAACATCAAAAAATATACTCTGCAACTATTGTCGCAGAGTACTAGCGTACTAGTTTATCGATTTACCGAATCTTTACGGAGTGCCGTTAGGATTAGCCTTCCACCGCATCACCCGAGGGCACCACTTCGATTTCTACCACCGCGATCACGTCGGGATGCAGTTTGATATCAATTCTGTAGGTGCCTAGCTTACGGATTTCAGGGACGGTAATGCCGCGCCGATCAATTTCGTGACCCGTTGCAGCTTGGATGGCTTCTGCCACTTCCCGGTCGGTAACGGAACCAAAAATTGAATCTTTTTCGCCAGCTTGTTTCGCGATCGCCAGCTTCCCAGCATTTTCCAATGAGGCTTTCAGCACATCGGCTGCTTTCTTCAATTCCAGCAAGCGCACTCGTTCAATCTCGCGTCGCCGCTCTACCTGCTTCAAAATTCCAGGAGTCGTCCGCACTGCCAAGCCTCTCGGTAGCAAGTAGTTGCGGGCGTATCCGGGTGCAACTTCAACCAGATCACCGGAATGCCCTAGCTTGCTGACATCCTGATTAAGTACCAACTGAATCCGCTTTACCATGAGCCTTCCCAATAAACCAGTCTACTATCGTAGCGAACTGAGGGGGGCGATCGCAAGTGATCAGCGGCTGTTAAACGGGTGGAATCAGCATTTTTGCTCTGGTGGCCTACGCCCTACCTTACCAAGCATCTTTCTTGCCCCGCAGACGAGCAAAGGTTTGCACAGCATCGGCGCTCTGCATCGCCTGCTGCACAGCTGGCGCATCCCACCGCAAAAACGGGTTTGTCAGTTTTTCGACGCCGAGCAGAGATGGAATGGTCGGTTCGGCCTGACGCCTCTGGGCTTCAACTTCGGCGTAACGGCTTTGCAAGTCAAGGTTTTGGCGATCGACAGCGCAGGCAAACTGGAGGTTTTTGAGGGTATATTCGTGGGCGCACCAAATGCGGGTGCTATCGGGCAGCGATCGCAATTTGCCCAACGACTCGACCATTTGCGCTGGCGTACCCTCAAACAGCCGACCGCAGCCGCCAGCAAATAGCGTATCGCCACAAAATAAATCGCCCAACTGATCGCGCTGGAGTGGCGCAAAGTAGTAGGCGATGTGGGCGCGGGTGTGGCCTGGGACAAAAAACACCTCGGCCACGCGATCGCCAAAAGAGACGCGATCGCCTTCCTGTAAAAACACCTGCTGCCCTGGAATTCGGCCTCGATCTGCGGCTCCACCGTAGACGATAGCCGCCGGAAACCGCTGTAGCAGTTGCGTGTTGCCGCCCACATGATCGCCATGATGATGGGTATTGAAAATAGCCACCAGCTCAGCTCCCAGCGCCTCCACATAGCGCAAGACGGGCACCGCCTCCGCCGGATCAACCACTGCTGCAATGGTCTGGTCAAGATCGTGCAGCACAAAAATGTAGTTGTCGGACAGGACTGGAATGCGATGGATTTTCATCTGCTACCCTCCTAAATTGGCCTCTCGCATTACTTTCTGTTGGCAGAAGAGTCGCTTAGAGATTTGGCCTGATTTACCGACTCTTTATCAAGTCTGGCGTATCTTTTGCAGAATCAACAAAACCAACCGCAGGTAATCGATTGAGAATGAAGAGTAGACCAAAAAAATAAACCGTCAACCAAGCCCCAGTTGTTCAGCCTTCAACCCACAACTGCCCAACGGTTATTTCAATCTGGATCGCTCAAAATTTGTTTGAACCGTTGGGTTTTGGCGTGCCTCACCTCCAAAGACCCAATTTTCTACAAGACTTGCTGAAAATCGCCCCTCAAACTGGGCATCTTAGGCAAAGGGCGCTTTATCCTAGACGACTCTAGCGAGTCGGCTTAAAACCTGATCAGCTATTTATTCCCTACATATCCCGACTCAAGACTCAACTGTTATGGTGTGGACTGCGCCCAAAAAAACTAATGCTTCGATTCAAAAACTGCTCGATCGAGTGCTCAAAGCGGGATTCATGAGCGGCTTTGACCATGTCCAGCTGACCTCGGCTTTATTGTCTGACCAGCGCTTAGCCAGCGATGAGCGCCATCAAATTAGCTTACTGTTTGATCAGGTGCAATCTGGCCGGATCAAGATCCAAGATTAATGTTTTATTGATCTGAGGTGATCTGAGGATGGACTAAGTCCGCAGAGGTTGTTCAGTCCATATCTATAGTAGTACTAGTGATTGATCCGCTCTAGAGCCCGACTCGGTTTTATGCCCCCGCATCAGAGGTTCCCACTATGGCGTTGCCCGCCGTCACCTTGATAGTGACCCAGCGCGATCGCTTCAGCCTGACTCAACCGTCTTTGGCAAGCATTCTGGCGGATTATGCGGCTTACCCGTTCCACCTAATTTGTATAGACGGAAACTCGCCGCCAGCTGTGGCTCAATATCTCCAGGCGCAGGCGGCACGGTATCCTTTTCTGACGCTGATGCGGCAGGAGCGCTACCTGCGGTCGAATCAGGCACGCAATCTGGCGCTGGCATTAATGCAGTCTGACTATGCCGCTGACTATGTGATGTTTTTGGATAACGATGTGGTGGTGCATCCCGGCTGGCTAGGAGCGTTAGTAGCTAGCGCCGAGGCCAACCAAGCGGCGATCGCGGCTCCACTAATTTTGCAAGGGCAACCGACCGCACCCAGCCCTGAAATTCATGTGGCGGGGATTGCGACCAAATTTCATCCTCGTCCTCGCGGCAAGCGCTGGTTTGAACAAAAGCAGCTGCTTTGTGGAGCCAAGCTACAGGCTGTAGAACCAGCCGCACTTCAGCTTGCCGTAGTCGATGCAGTCGAGTTTCACAGTTTGCTGATCCGGCGCGACTATCTCGATCGGGTGAACTTAGACGACCAGTTTGACAGCCTCGCCAGCCACACTGATCTGTGTTTTCAAGTAGCGGCTTTGGGCGGCAAAATTTTGATTGAACCCCGCTCTCACGTTACGTTTTTAAATCCCAAGCACATCCCTCTATTTGAGCGCTCTGACCTAGCCTTTTATCGGTTCAAATGGAACGAAGCCTATACGGCTAAGACGTTTGCCCACTCGGTCAAAAAATGGGGACTGGCAGCCGATGACCCTAGCCTTTGGTCGATCTGGAAATGGGTGATTGAGAATCGCCAAATTCCGGCGCGGCTGGCCACAGCAAAGGGCAGTTGGGGGCGGCGATCGCTCCAGTTTGCCCAGCAGCG
>JAYUYI010000773.1:0-2604 GCA_043752545.1 Thermoleptolyngbya sp. | reverse complement strand
CGATTTCAATATCGGCGATCGCCAATTCTTCGCAGCCGACTGCGCCGCTCAATCTGTGTTTGATTTTGGATCACAGCGGTTCTATGCATGGGCGACCGTTAGAAACGGTGAAGCAGGCGGCTCAAGAGATTGTGGATAATCTATCACCGGGCGATCGCATTTCAATTGTGGTGTTTGACCATAAAGCAAAAGTGCTAATCCCTAGTCAGGTGATTGGCAATCCAGCCGGTCTCAAAGTCGAAATCAATCGCCTCAAGCCAAGTGGCGGTACGTCGATTGATGAAGGGATGCGGCTGGGCATTGAAGAGTTGGCAAAAAGCAAGAAAGATACAATTTCTCAAGCCTTTTTGCTCACCGATGGAGAAAACGAGCATGGTGATAACGAGCGCTGTCTCAAACTGGCACAGCTAGCCGCAGACTATAACCTCACGCTCAACACCTTGGGGTTTGGCGATAACTGGAATCAAGATATTTTAGAAAAAATTGCTGATGCGGGAGGTGGCACACTGTCTTACATTCAGCAGCCCGAAGACGCGGTGAGTGAGTTCAATCGCTTATTTAGTCGGATTCAGTCGGTAGCGCTGACCAACGCTCACTTACTGTTGACCCTATCGCCTGGAGTGCGACTGGCCGAGCTGAAGCCGATCGCCCAAGTTGTACCCGAAACGATTGAACTCTCCATGGTGCAAGATGCTGGGGCGATCGCCGTCCGCCTCGGTGATTTAATGATTGATGCGCCTCGGGTGGTGCTGGCTAATCTCTATGCCGGACAATTTCCCCCAGGGCAACATGTGCTCTTAACCGCCCAAATTCGCTATGACGATCCGATGCAAAACCGAGAGGGATTGCTGTCTGACCCGGTAACGATTTCTGTGAATTCGAGTGCTAGCTTCCAGCCCACTCCGGATGCTGAGGTGCAGCAGCATGTCCTAGCGCTGGCAAAATATCGCCAGACCCAAATTGCGGAGCAAAAACTGCAGCAAGGCGATCGCTCTGGAGCGGCCACTATGCTGCAATCGGCGGCCAAAACAGCGCTGCAAATGGGCGATCAAAGCGCCGCTACGGTATTGCAAGAAAACGCCACGCGCCTGCAAGACGGCGGCGATCTGTCGGAGAGCGATCGCAAAAAAACGCGGATTGTTTCAAAAACCATCCTGCAGGGCTAAAAACCCTGCAGGATGGTTTTACGACGGCTTTTTAGCTTTCCAGGTGCCGCCGTAGGTGTAGTGGGGATTGTTTTGACTAATGCTGGGCTGACAGCTGCCGCAGACGAACTGCCATCGTCCCGATTGGTCCCACTGAACTCGGTAGAGAATCAGGGCAGGTTGGGTGCAGCGATCGCACAACTTTGTTCGATGACGCGCCATCAGCAGAGGCCGTTTATCCTTGTGTGACCGCAGACGGCTGCTGGGGACGAGCAAAGATCATGCGTCCCGCCGATGTTTGGAGTGCGCCTGTAACGGCCACACAGATTTCTTCGCCCATGTAGCTGCCGCCGTCTTCTACTACCACCATGGTGCCGTCATTTAGATACCCCACCCCTTGAGCGGGTTCTTTGCCCTGCTTTAAGATTTTTAGGTCTAAACTGTCGCCCGGTAGATACGTGGGTCGAATCGCTTGAGCGAGGTCGTTGATATTGAGCACGGGCACTTTCTGTAGGCTGGCAACTTTGTTGAGGTTGTAGTCGTTGGTCAACAGGGTGCCATTGATGTCTTGAGCTAGCCGCACCAGTTTGGCATCGACGGTGTTGATATCGTCATAGTCAGCTGGGTGGATTGCAATCTTATCAGGATAGGCTTCCTGCACCCGTTTGAGAATGTCGAGACCTCGCCGACCCCGCACCCGCTTTTGGTCGTTGGAGGCATCTGCCACCTGCTGAAGCTCTTGTAAAACAAACTGGGGCACCAAAATTTGCCCTTCTACAAAACCCGTAGCCAAAATATCTTCGAGCCGTCCGTCAATAATGCAACTGGTGTCCAAAACTTTTGGGGGAACTGGTTTGAGGGTTCCTTCTGCCACCAACAGAGTTTCCATGCTGTTAGGGTTGATGAGACGGAGCAGCGATCGCCCGTGGGTATCTGCTAGGTTGATGCCGGTGAAGGCAAACATGATGCTCCCCAACACGGCGGCTAGCGGCTTAATGAATGAAAACTCACCGGGAATGGGTAATAAAAATATCGGTGCCAGCATAAGATTGGCGACCAGTAGCCCCAAGACCAGCCCAATTGAGCGGCTGAGGATCCTATCCACTGGCATTTCACTGACCTGGCGCTCAAGGCGGCGATAGCTGGTCTGCACCACTAGCCCGAGAGCTAAGCCTAGCAATGCCCCAAACCCAGCCGTTACGAAACTTAACCCATCCAGACTCGTCACCTGGTCGAGCACTGTGATCGGGAGTAAGTCAACGCTGTAATAGCCAACCCCTGCCCCTGCTAGGATGAATGAAATAATAATAATTGCGTCAATCATAATTCCAGCCTAAAACCTGGATAAGAGTGCAGTTGCGCCAACTATATGGCTCAATGTTAAGCAAGTTCGGGGCGCAAGCGGGCGAGGGAACCAAAAGCTCGAAGCATGAACTTGCTGAAAGCACCAAAACTCAGG
>JAYUYI010000772.1:0-6563 GCA_043752545.1 Thermoleptolyngbya sp. | reverse complement strand
GACTGAATTCACTGCGCTACTGATATTTCAGAGCTTTCGCCCAGACCCATTTTTCAGTGCCGAGCAACAAGAACGGCTACTAGAATTGATGAACTTATGGCGGGCAGCGCGGGATCAAGAGCAAGAGTTACCGCCGCCACAGCAAGCAGAATTGGATCAGCTAGTTGAAGCTGAATTGAGAGCCGCCGCCGCTCGCACCGCTGCATTGCTCCCGCAAACGACTTCATGAATCCATACTATAGTGCGATCGCGGAACGAGCTAACCATCGCTGTGAGTACTGCCAAGCCCCTGAAATAGTTTTCAACTTTCCATTTGAAGTGGAGCACATTATCCCGCTCTCGCGACAAGGTGCGAATGAAGCAAACAACTTAGCCCTTGCATGTCGCTCCTGCAATCTGCGTAAGGGAACCCGCATCAGCGGCCTTGTCCCTGCTTCTAACACAGAAGTTAACTTCTTCCATCCAAGACAAGATCAATGGAGTGAGCACTTTCAGGTCAATGTTGAATCTGGCAACATTATGGCGATAACTCCGGTTGGAGCAGTCACTGTGAAGTATTTAGAGATGAACAGCTCTGCCCAGGTAACAGCACGGCAACTATGGATTCGGCTGGGCTTGTTTCCATAACTGGGAAACACAATTCACTTCAAAGTTCTGTTGGTTGTATTACGCGATCGCCAACCGACTCCACTTACCGAATTTGAGGCTGATCAATAGTGCAAAAGGCGATCGCGCCTGGTTGCAGGTGCGATCGCCGCAGCATAAAATAAAGCCTCATGACTTAGCCACCCAAAGAATGGAGACATCGGCATATTGCTTGAACATCGCATCAGCACTGACAAGTGTCATATCTTCTAGCTGAGCCTGTGCGATTAGCATTCTGTCAAACGGATCTCGGTGATGCAAGGGTAATGCAGCCGCTCGGAAAGCGTGAGTTGCTGTGATTTCTAGTGACCTTACATCTAACTGTCTCATCCGAGTAGAAACATAATTGTCTATGGGTTCTGGCAACGGCAGTTTTCCAAGTGCAACTTTAATACCCATTTCCCAGATGCTAGCAACAGAGAACCACAATTCGTTGGTTTCATCAGCAATGTGGCTAATTGTTTTCTCACTCAACCGCTTCGATTGAGAAAACCACCACAGCCAGCACTGCGTATCCAACAAGAGCTTCACGCGTCACCACCCTCAAACGCTGCCAAAATCTCTTCTGGTAACGGATCGTCAAAGTTTTTTGGCACTACAAAGCGTTCTCGATCCAGTCCTAAACTAGCTAGCCGATTGGATGAGATATGAAACGGAACAAGTTTTGCAATTGGAATGCCTCGGTTCGAAATAATAGTTTCTTCTCCAAGTTCCACACGGGACAACAACTGCGAGAGATTCATTTCAGCCTGATGAATATTGACAGTTTCTATTATTTTTCAGACTAAGTCTTAACATATTTAAAATTGTAGTGCGAGAGCAAGGCCATGAACAACCCCAGAGCTATGGATTCTGCGTTATCACACAATCATCACCATTTGACTGAGCGGAGCGCCACCTCAAAGCAGCCTGCTTTAAGAGCATCAACTGGAGGGAGGGCAATCGCACTTCCGTCCTATCGGAACTAGGTACTCGTGATGCGATCGCCCAGGGACACGGTTGAGAACACGAATAGTGAGGGCGCTTTCTTCGTTATCGACGCGAGCCAAACAAAATGATTAGTGTCCCTAGCAGTGAAAGACCAACACCAACTAGATCCGACTGATTTGGCTTAACCCCTTCAGCTACCCATAGCCAACACAGTGATGAGAATAAGTAGATCCCTCCGTAAGCAGCATAGACTCTGCCAGCATTTGAAGCGTCTATTCTAGTTAGAGCATAAGCAAAAAAAACTAGAGCTAGAATGCCCGGAATAATCCAGAGTATACTTTTCCCCAGCCTTAGCCATGCCCAAAAAGCATAACATCCAGAAATTTCTCCTAGAGCCGCCAGTAAGAAGAACAAAAACGTTTGCATTGAATGTGTTGTTGGAAAATAATAGAAAGCTTTAGGATTACACTCGTGCAAACAACCATGCAATCAGCGGTTTCCTAACGACACCACGGTTTTCTGATGGTACTGTAATTACTCTATATAGTCTCACTATTAACCTGGCAACTTTTGACATTGCTATTCCGAACCACCCTCATCCCCCTTTCTTGAATGCCCTTTGGGCTATGCCCCTTCTCCCATGAAAGGAGAAGGGGAGCCGGATCGAAGTCCCTCTCCCGCTCTGGGAGAGGGCTTAAAGCCTTCGGCATACATGAAAAGGGTGAGGAGAAATTGCATTCTCTATAGTTGCCGAGTTAATAACGCCGCGAAATCCAAACCTTTTTTCACACCACCACACAACGATCGCACCAATCGCATAGGCTACAATATCTTTCCAATCAAACAGCGTACAAGAAGTCAATCTATAGAACAGGGTTTAACCAATTTTTACGTCGAATATACTAACGACCATCAGCAGGAGTAGGCGATCGCTCAGGCCGTTCAGGACGATCATCTCGCCACTGCTGTAGCTGTTGACGCTGCTCAGACGTCAACACATTTTCACTTTGGGTACGGGCGTTTTCCATAATGCTGCGGATCTGTTCGCGCTGTTCATCCGTCAAGTTGAGTTCGGCAAGCGGGCCACCGGAACCTCGCTGTGCCCGCATTTCCTGAAACCGCGCTTGGCGTTGTTCTGGGGTGAGGCTGGCAAATTCGGCGCGTCTACTTTCAAATTGTTCACGGGCTGCACGGGCTTGTTGCCGCTGTTCATCCGTTAGAATTGCCTCTACCTGAGTGTGGGCATCCTCTCGAATGGCTTCAAGCTGAGTCCGTTGTGCGTCTGTGAGAGCTAGCCGTTCAAACGACCCTCCGCGCCGATCGCCTCCCGGCTCGCCCATGTGGTGGCCACCCATGCGATCGCCTGAGGGAGTTGAGGGAGCTGAGGGAACTGCTGCTGGCTCGGATTGAGCATTGACTACGACTAAGGGGGCGATCGCCAGCGTAGCGGCAAATCCGGCAATCAGTAAGGATTTTCGATTCAATTTCATAGAGTCTCCAGTAGGCTTTTGGCATGCCTTAATCGTACGGTTTAGGATGGGGCGATCGCCTCCGGCAAAGGTCATCCTTCGACCATGACGTTTGTCATGAGTTGAGCAGTGGTGGATTGGATATCGCTAGATTGGACATAAGATAAACATAAATCATAGGCATAAATCCCAATTTCCCCGGCACCGATGTCCATTCGACCTAAGAATCATCTATTTCGGTTCTTGTTCTATTTGGAGTGGGGATTGTTGGCGATCGCCCTCATCAGCGAACTGTTACCCCCTGAGTTCTTCCCACGCCTGCCGAGGCCGCATCATCCGGGCGCTATCCCACTACTCACCATTGTTCCACCCTTGCCCAGGCATGTGCTATTTTCGGTGCTGAGTTTAGTTGGGTTTGGATTAATGGGTTTGCGGCTTCCCACCGGAAAATTGAATCATCGGATTGCCTTTACAGTAGCCGAAATTGGTTTGATTTTATTAGGGACAACGACTGGAACTCTGGGCTTAGGTGGATTGCGACTATTCCCATTTCTATATGTCGTGCTCGTAATTCGCAGCTGTTTAATGTTTCGCTGGCCGGGACGATTAGCCGTCACAGGCGTATCATTTACGTTGTTTATCTTGGTTCTCATCCGTCGTACCCAAGAGTTTGGCTTTCCAATTCCTGCGGGTGTGCGGCTGCGATTTCGGCCAATTTTATTTGGCTTCGCATCGAATTCGGTATTGCTGTTGGGATTGGCACTGGTGTTTGTGCTGCTATTGATGAATGCATTGCTGACTGAACGCGAAAGCCGTGAGAAACTAGCGATCGCCAATACCCAATTGCGTAACTATGCGCTCAGGATTGAAACACTAGCCGCATCGCAAGAACGCAACCGTATTGCCCGCGATATTCATGATTCGTTGGGGCATTCTCTGACGGCACTAAATATCCAATTAGAAACAGCAGTAAAACTCGCACAAACCAATCCCCAGCGGGCGCAGCAGTTTCTCCAAGAAGCAAAACGGTTGGGTTCTACAGTGCTCCAAGATGTGCGGCAATCGGTAGCAGTGATGCGGTCTGACCCCTGGCAGCAGCAGTCACTACAAGAGGCGATCGCCACCCTCACTCACACTGTACAGCGCACGACAGAAATCCAGCCGACGGTGCAGATTGACTTAGCGGCACCGTTATCTGCCGAAATTAACACCAGCCTCTATCGAATTGGGCAAGAAGCCCTGACCAACATTTGCAAACATACCGATGCAACCCAGATTGCGATTCATTTACACACAACGCTAACCGATTTACACCTAACGATTCAAGACAACGGCAATGGATTTGATATTACCCAAAACGAGACAGGCTTTGGGCTTCAGAGTATGCGCGATCGCACGTTGGCGCTGTGCGGCACGTTCAAAGTAACGAGTGTGCTTAAACAGGGATGTCAGATCGCGGTTCACATTCCGCTGCAAAACTCAGCATAAATCTGTGTATTATTCTAGTCAAATTACATCCAGCGCTTGTTGCTCAAAGCAATAGGATGAGATGCATAGCAAGAGGATACTAGGATAATCCGAGTGTTAATCGTAGATGATCAAAATCTAATTCGCCAAGGCTTAAAAACGTTATTAGAATTAGAGTCAGATTTGCAAATTGTCGGAGAAGCAGAAAACGGTCAGATTGGTGTGCAGCAAAGCGATCGCCTTCATCCCGATGTAGCACTGATGGACATTCGGATACCGGTGATGGATGGTGTCGCCGCCACCCATGCCATTACTCAACAGTCGCCCCCTCCCAAAGTGCTGATCCTCACTACCTTTGATGACGAAGAATAAGTGACCGCCGCGCTCCAGCAAGGGGCGATTGGGTATTTGCTCAAAGATACGCCGTCTGAAGACCTGGCGATCGCTATCCGCGCTGCCCACAAGGGCTACACCCAAATTAGCCCCGGCATTGTGCCAAAACTGATGTCCCGTCTGTCTGCCCCGCCCGATGCTCCCACGCCTCCCACCGAACTGGAACATCTCACCCCCCGAGAACGTGAAGTGCTGACTCTAATTGCCCAAGGTGCCAGCAACCGCGAAATTGCTAAAACCCTCTATATTTCCGAAGGCACTGTGAAAAATCACGTTACCAATCTACTGAATCGGTTAGGATTGCGCGATCGCACCCAAGCTGCCATTTTGCCACCACCTACCTGGGCGACGAGCTAAAAAATCGGCGCGACGGGATTGATCTCTAACCTTCAATCTAAAAAACTCTTCCTCTTGCTACCCGCAGATGTTATTGTTTTCATATGCTGGTGTAGCTCAGTTGGTAGAGCAGCTGATTTGTAATCAGCCGGTCGCAAGTTCGAGTCTTGTCACCAGCTTCTTGATTAATAAGCGTTTTCCTTGCTATGTCGAGGTTTCAGGCATCCTCCATTAAGCGGTGTCGTTTTTGCGTTGGGGATTTTTAGGTGTGGTTAGGATCGTGTACAAATTAATTTGTACACGATCCTTAAGGCTGTTTAGAGCAAAATCGAGATAAAAATTGGGATAAGACTAGGAGGCAGTAGATACACTATTGCTAGAAGTCTCACCCCCTCCACCTTCAACGCGATGCGCTTTAGATTCAGTGCCGCAGGGACAAGCAGCCTGAATAAGACAACTCCTATTAATACCCTGAATCGTATCTATTAAATCAATAGTTCGGACAGTTTTTTGGGAGAAAGAACAGATCAATAGACGCATCAAGACCTGAACTTTTTTCAGATGCTCGACTCTTAGAATTATCTGGCACTGGCTAACTAAAAAGATCAATAACGAATCTCTTCGTTTTTTCGTAGCTTCCACCATCAATGTGAACGGCTGCAACTAATGCCTCAAATGTTTCTCCTAAAACTGATGACTGGCTAGAAATTCCTTGCTTTTTTTCTCCTATTCCAAAGCGAATAAATGGTTCAAGACCTATTCCTTCAAACATCTTTCCCAAATTTTCTCGTTTTTCTAGGTCGATCTTTTTGTTGGTGATAGATTCGCGGCTATCGTAACCTTGTTGAATAAGCATCTCAACCAAAATTGCCTTTAGAACTGCGTCGCCAAGAATCCGATAGACTTCTTGATCCTCACAATTTCGACCTTGCTGCTTGTGTTCCTGTGCAAATGCCTTACGAGTTAGTGCCCGAATGAGCAAATTCTTATTTTTGAACGAGTAGTTTAACCGTTACTCAACTGTTGAAATGTCTTCAGGTTTCATTTCTAAGGTTATATATTGACAAGGACACGAGTATACCCGTATTCTGGCTAACTAAGGTTGTGAGCCGACTACGGAGTCGAGCAACCCGTTTCGCTCCAAAAAACCAGCACCGCTCAATGCTGCTGACACAACATTGAGCGGCTAGCCCCCACCTGTGCGAGCAGTATGGAGGCTAATTAGGAATGATAGCATTCTCTAGCCACCCTACTTTCTGATGGAAACGGGGTGGCTAGGTTTTTGGGGTTTCCTCTTACGCCAAACATGCAGGAGAACCCCAT
>JAYUYI010000771.1:0-2606 GCA_043752545.1 Thermoleptolyngbya sp. | reverse complement strand
GGGACACGTTCGGTGTTGCCGTCTCGCCCAGCATCGCCTCTGCTGGCAGCGACCCATTAAAACCACGCTGTTCAAAATATTGCCCGATGACAATCATGGCGGGGAGCAGGGCATTAATGGCTACCAAGCGAAGTAGATGCCCCGCCGTCACAATTTCCACATCGTGATTCAGCGATAGGGCAATCCAAATCATTTCTGGAGAACCTCCCGGAGCAGTGACCAACAGACAGGTCAGCCAGTCCCAAGAGGTAACCAGTCGAGCAATCCCCGCCGCAAGTAAGCCTGCCACAAATGTCATCATCACCGGCACCGTGGCCCGAGCCACCGTCGCTCGGCTCACATTTGGGTTCATCCCCCAATATTCGCCAATGGTGATGCCCAGCAAAATTTGACCCACTAGGTTGAACAGCGGGGGCAAGCTAAAGTCTGCCGTGGCTATAGTTGAAACCCCGGCCAGTGGCACCCCGGCCAGCAATCCGTTGAACGCCATGCCGACCAAAATCGGGCACAGGAATGCAGCTACGGGCACTCGCAGCTTGCCGCCTACGTAGATTGCCGCCGTTGTCATGCCAAATAGCAGCCCCAGCCTCACAAAATCCATTGGCTCGACTGCCGCCCAGTGTGGCGTGAGTTGGTGCAGCGTAGACTGTAAATCGTGCGGTTGGGAGAAATGGGTCAAACCGCTGACCATCAAAGGGATTAAGAAAGTCACCACCGTGAACCGCATCAGCTGCACCAGGGACACCAGCGGCGCATTTTTCCCATAGTCGGCGGCGATGCTGGCCATCACCCCAATATTGCCAGGAACCGTGGCCAGGATTGCCGTCAGGGCATCAGTGGGTTCAAACCGAGCGTAAAGTAATCCAATGCCGCCGCCGATGCCCAGTGAAAGCAGGATCAAGGTGGCAAATAGAGGAATCTGGCTGGACAGGGCGGCTAAATCACTATGCTGGATGGAAAACCCTACCGTTAGCCCGATCAGCAATTGCCCTATGCGTCTAGCGGTGCGGTTGGGAGCAACGGGGCTGCTGGAGTGGGTATAGTGCAGGCGAAAGACGATCGCCCCTGCTGCAATGCCGCCCAAAATCCAGGCACCTCCATCGGCTCCTAGCACCGCCAAGCCAATTCCTAGCACAATGGCGATTGCCAGTTCCACTACCACTAAAGCAGCAGAAATTAGAGAGTGGGCGATCGCGCTGCGGGTGGTGAAGCCGTTCGCATCCGGTTTTGGCAACAACGTTGAACCCATTTCTCTTCAACCCGTTTCTAAATTATTGTTGCCGATGTTCAAGTCTATGAACTAACCTACCATCCAATCCCGCCTTCAACTGGTGCGATGTCACAGAGCTGAGCGTCACGCTCTACCCGCCGTATTGCCAGCCTGTACTTTCCAGCAACAGGGGTTCGCCTTCGCGGTGGACTCCAGCGGCAATCACCTCACCCACAAATACCGTGTGATCCCCGTGCGCCACTGAGCCAACGACCCGGCATTCCACATACCCCAACGAATCGGAAATAATAGGACAGCCCGTTTCACCCAGGTAAAA
The DNA here is from genome assembly GCA_043752545.1 of Thermoleptolyngbya sp. Classification (GTDB taxonomy): domain Bacteria; phylum Cyanobacteriota; class Cyanobacteriia; order Elainellales; family Elainellaceae; genus CASBQJ01. The sequence goes on along the minus strand of JAYUYI010000771.1, from coordinate 1,059 downwards.
CTCTACATCCTCAAACTTATTCCCTACCCGCCGCTGCGGCTTAAAAAATTTCTGAGCCATGTCTTTTTGCCCCGCTTCTAAAACGCTCAGGGCAAACACCTGACTGGCCTGCACCATCGCATGAGAGATCGACTTGGTGTTCACACAGTTCACCACCAGCGGCGGCTGAAAGGATGCCTGCATCACCCAACTGGCAGTAAATCCATTCACTTCATCCCCATCTTTTACCCCGCAAATATACAGCCCATGCGGAATTTTCCGCAGCATGGTTTTTTTGGCTTCTTCGTTCAACAAGGCACGTCTCCGTTTTAATGTACGATACATCGTTCAGTGTAGAACACCGTTAAAGGTGCACCAACCCCGGATACCCGGTGAGCAGATCATCGTAGCGGAGGCGATCGCTCGGATCTTGCGGCGTCCACAGCCGTTTGTAAATCATCAGGTATTGAGCTGGGATGGCACCAAGACGACTTGAGAGCTGGCGATCGCATGGGATCCAGTTTTCGGGCGATCGCTTCACTTCAACCACCGCCTGGCTCCAGATGCAGCTCAAACAATTTTTAACAATCGGCGCTGGCCAACTTACTGACAGAGTTTCCACAATCCCCTAGGCTAAATCAATAGGGTAAGGCAGTACAGCAATAGCAAGATGAACCAGGAGACCCATGGCTCGACTCAAAATTGTGGATCAATTCGACAGCCACTTTACGCTTGATCCAGACGCCAGAGGAACCCTGTATGGATTGCTTACTGGTGAGGCGTTTTTGGCACATTTATGCCAGCAGGCCAACTGCACGCATGTTGAATTTACTGACCTGCTATTTCAGCCCGTGCCCTACACCTTACAGGCCACCAAGGGCATGCCCGTTGAGTTTGAGCACTATCACAACTCGCCCAACTACTTGATCATTAACGTCCCGCCTAACTTCATGTTTAAGGCAAAAATCTTTCAGCCTAGCCGTCTCTGCGCCATTTACCGCATTGTCATCCCCAATGCTCTTGCCCACAGCTCTACCCACAGTCCTACCTAACGCCTCATCGCCCATGACTCCTGACCTC
>JAYUYI010000770.1:0-2608 GCA_043752545.1 Thermoleptolyngbya sp. | reverse complement strand
GCCCCACTCAAATTAATCCGGTGCAGAAACGCATCGCTTAAGTTGGCATGGCTGAGATTGGCATGACTCAGATTGCGATTGGACAGATCTTTCTCTTTAAGATCTTGCCCACTCAAGTCGGTGCCGCTCAGGTCCGGTTTCTGCTGCCGAGGCGGCGGAGTAAAGTCAGAGGTGTAGCTGGCACGCGACTGTTGGGAGTTTTTAGGTGGCGCTTGGTAGGAGCTATACGGTGGGGGCGATTGATAGGGCGATTGATAGCTGGACTGAGTGGACTGCTGATTGGCAGACGATGTGTGAGCACCCGTGGACTGGCCGCTGCTGGATTGGCCGCTGCTAGATTGGCCGCTGCTAGATTGGCCATTACTGGACTGGCCGTTGCTGGACTGGGTGTAGGGAGATTGGGGCTGGTAGGGCGAATTGGGCGGTGGGTAAGCGCTATGGGGATATGGACTCTGGGGCGGCTGGTAGGTGTAGTGGGGACTCTGGGGCGGCTGGTAGCGGGCTTTGGAGTAAGACGGCTGTGGCTTATCTTGCCGCGCCTGAGATTGAGCCGTCTGATGCTGAGCCGGATTTTTGTGGGAATGCCGGAGGCGATCGCGTGCCTGGTTGAATTCTTTGATTTTTTCTTCTGCTTTTTGCTGCAACCGAGTGTTATCTTGCGGCATGCGATCGGGATGCCACACAAAAACCAAGTCCTTATATGCCTGGTTCACCTCTTCCAGAGATGCGCCAGGTTCTAGCCCCAATACACGATAGCAACGCTCAAGTTCGTTCATCTAGACCAAGATAGCACTTCCGTGGTGGGGAGAAGCTTAAGGAGATAGAGAGATAAGGAATGAAGGATGAAGGATGTTCGGCTTTGCCGTACTCGCTTCGAGAAGCAGGCTACGCGAAGCGTAGGAGGAAGGAGGAAATTAAAGGGTTGGGTTCAGAGATGGCGCTGAACGTACATAGAAATGTCACTTTTTCGAGTAATATTTGCTGATGCAGCAGGCACAGTGGGGACGGGTATGCTGGAGTCGGCTTCGATTTATTAGGAAATGTACCAATGATTACTGCGATCGCCAACCAGAAAGGTGGAGTTGCCAAAACAACCTCTACTATCGCTCTGGCAGGGCTACTGGCAGATGAAGGCTCGTGTCTTGCGATTGATCTAGACCCGCAAGGCAACCTGACTACGGGGTTGGGGGCTAACAGTGACAACGCGCCGTTCACTAGCTATGACGTAATCACTGGACGGGCTTCTGTGCTAGAGGCCGCTATCTCGACTCGCTTTTCGATGAGTTTGCTGACAGCCGATATTTCTTTGGCAAAAGTAGAAAAAGAATTACTGAACCAGTCCAATCGATTTTATGCGCTCAAAAAAAGTTTGGAGCCTGCCCAGTCCCAGTTTGAGCAAATTGTCATCGATTGCCCTCCTAGTTTGGGGATGCTGACGATTAATGCGCTATCCGCTGCCGATATCTTGCTAATTCCGGTGCAGTGTCAGTTTTTTGCCCTAAAAGGGTTAGAAAGTTTGTTAGAAACCATCGCGTCGGTGAAAAAACAGCTAAACCCTGAGCTAAAGGTGTTAGGCGTGCTGCCCACAATGGCGGAGAGCAATACGGGCGTGACGCAAGAGATTCTAAAACGTCTGAGGACTGAATTGGACGGGATTCGCGTCTTTGATCCCGTGCCTAAGTCGGTTAAGTTTCCCGAATCGAATATGGCAGGAGAACCGATCCATTTATACACCCGCGAGTGGCGCGTGGTGCAGCCCTATCGTGAGGTGGTGCGAGAACTGCTGATGCTAGAGGATGCGTAGAGACGCGATGGATTCAGAGACGCGATGAATCCATCGCGTCTCTACGGGAAGGGAGCGATCGCTATACTTTCTTGAGCCAGCTAAACATGGCACGTAGGTCTTTGCCCACTTCCTCAATGGGGTGTTCGGCTTCCCGACGACGCATGGCGGTAAAGCCGGGTTTTCCAGCCTGATTTTCCAACACAAATTCGCGGGCAAACTGACCCGTTTGAATTTCGGTGAGGATTTTTTTCATTTCTAGTCGGGTGGCGTCGGTGACGATCCGAGGGCCGCGAGTGAGGTCGCCGTATTCTGCGGTGTTGGAGATGCTGTCGCGCATTTTGGCGAGGCCACCTTCCACAATCAGATCCACAATCAGTTTCACTTCATGCAGGCACTCAAAGTAGGCCAGTTCCGGCTGGTAGCCCGCATCAACTAGGGTCTCAAAGCCTGCTTTAATCAGCGCACTCAGACCGCCGCAGAGCACAACCTGTTCGCCAAACAGGTCGGTTTCGGTTTCTTCGCGGAAGGTGGTTTCTAGCACACCTGCTCGGGTGCCACCGATGCCTTTGGCGTAGGCCATGGCGCGATCGCGTCCTCTGCCGCTGGCGTCCTGGTAGATGGCAAACAGCGCAGGAACGCCCTCACCCTGTTCATAGGTGCGTCGGACTAAGTGACCCGGCCCTTTGGGTGCGATCATGACCACATCCACATCAGCCGGGGGCACAATTTGAGCAAAGTGAATATTAAACCCGTGAGCAAAGGCTAGCACCTTGCCCGCCGTTAAGTTTTGCTCAATTTCGTGTTTGTAGACCGTTTTCATGG
>JAYUYI010000769.1:0-2608 GCA_043752545.1 Thermoleptolyngbya sp. | reverse complement strand
TACCCGGTTGGCAGGTAATTGTGGCGGCTGAAGACCCGGTAGCACTGTTGTCTACAGAAGAGCAACTTCCTGTTGAACCCGATGGCCCACCAGAAGAGATTTTGGTGATTTTAGATCGGGCACAGCGGGAATGGGATGAGTTTAGTTATTTTGTGGTAGAGCAAGATGGCCAGCTAGCCATTAATTGGTTCAATACGTTGCCCCAGCAGCGTCTGCTGGGGCGAGTGCTGCTGATTATGCGGCCTAAAAAGGTATTGGATCAAGACTACAATAAGGAACTTTGGCAGTTAGAAGAATAGTAGCTGGCTCTAGGTTTGCATCTTAACAATTCAGCCCCATTGGGTGGGTGGAACAGACCTGGGTGAAGGCTTGACGGGTGATCCATGGCTTGCGTGTAGGATGAGAGTATTCCCTTGAAGATTCCTCCGTTGGAGGTGTCGATACCCATGGTTCAATCTATTCCTCAATTACTAACGTTTGATGAGTTTGTTGACTGGCATCCAGAAGATGGACGAATTTTTGAGCTGATTCGAGGAGTGCTGACGGAAGTGAATCCTAATGGTTTCCACGAGAAGCTTTCAGGGTGGCTTAGACTTGAGCTGGGGATTGAAATTCGGCAGGAAAAACTTCCGTTCTTTATCCCAAAAACAGCCACATTCAAGCCCTATCGGGAGCTAGCTGGCTATAAGCCCGGTGTGGTGTTGTTGGATGAACGCCATATGGCGGAGGAACCGCGTTGGCAGAGTCAATCTACCGTCTTGCATGGGGTAAGTGTAGCCTTGTCAATCGAAATTGCTTCAACCAATTGGCGGGATGACTATGAGTTGAAGCTGGGAGATTACGAATTGATGGGGGTACGGGAGTATTGGATTGTAGATTACTTGGAGATTGCAGCGGTGCGGCATATTGGGCGACCCAAACGACCGACGCTAACGGTATACACATTGGATGTCGATGGAGAATTTCAGATGGCTCAATTTCGGGGTGCTGAGCGGGTCATCTCCAGTAGTTTTCCGAGTTTGAATTTGACAGCAGCAGCGATTTTGGGGCAAGCCCACTGAGATACGCCTCTAAGTTCCATCGGATGCATTCGAGCCATTCATTAAGAAAGTTGAGTATCTGCGACGCGATTGAAGCGCTCATGATAAGTTTCTGAGACCTAGAGTTGGGAAAGTCCGGTGAAACTCCGGCGCTGTGCCGCAGCTGTTAAAGTCAGAATGCCGACTCTAGGAGTGCCTTGCGGCACGCTCACGCTTGGTTCCTCGCGACGCACGGGGAGGAGAGGAAAAATTGACGTCTACGTTACCAATTTGTCCAGACTTGTGGTCTGGTTCGTCTGCCCAAGATGGGCTGCTGCTGCGGATGCGGGTTCCGGGAGGAATCTTGACGGGGGCGCAATGTGAGGCGATCGCCGATTTCTCACGGCACCAGGGCGGTGGCTATGTGCAGGTGACCAACCGGGCGAATTTGCAAATTCGAGAGCTAAAAGCGGCGATCGCTCCTGAGCAATTCCGTCAGTTTCAGGATTTAGGATTGGCTTCGCGCACCGTCAGCGTAGACGCTTTGCGCAATATCATGGCCAGTCCCACGGCGGGGATCGATGCTCAGATGCTGATCGACACGCGGCCAGTGGTAAGTGCTTGGGATGATTATTTGGCAGCTCATGCTGAATTGGCAGCGCTGTCGCCTAAGTTTAGCCTGGGGCTAGATGGCGGCGAAGCGGTGTCGGTGCGCGATCGCCACAACGATATGGTATTGGCGGCAGAAGCAGAGTCTGCCAGTGATGCAGCAGAGTCCTTCCCCGCCCGGTTCCGACTATATTTAGCTGTCGAAGCAGATGGATTGAGCGACACAGGAATCCTGATTTCGCCCCAGCACAGCATTGCTCTGTTGGCCGCTTTAGCCCAGGTCTATCTGGATTACAGCCAAGGCCAGCAGCGCCCCGATGGCCGTAGACCTCGGCTGCGCCATGCGATCGCAGAGTGGGGAATGGCGGACTATTTGGAGCGGGTGCAGCAGTGTTTGCCCGTGGCGTTGACGCGGGGGGCGTTGGCTGGCCTGGGCAGCGCGCATATCGCGGCAGATCCGGGGCAGTCTGGAGGCAGGGAAGAGGCGATCGCCAAGCTTGCCGCCCCCTTGTCTCTCCACCTAGGTACCCACCCACAGCGCCCGCCCGGGCTGTCGTACATTGGCATTGCGCTGCCGCTGGGACGGATAGAGTCATTCCAACTGCTAGCACTAGCTAGCTTGGCACAGACGACTGGCAGCGGCACCCTGCGGCTAACTCCCTGGCAAACGTTAATCTTGGCCGATATTCCTACCGCTAATTTAGCTGAGGTGCAGACTCAGCTAGCGGCTCTAGGATTCCACTGGTCGGCTGTGCGACCCGATAGTGCACTGGTGGCCTGTTCGGGCACGCGGGGCTGTGCGGCGGCGGCAACCGACACCCAGGCGCAGGCGCTAGCATTAGTCACCCATTTGGAGCAATGTTTGAACTTAACTCAGCCCCTTAACATTCACATTAGCGGCTGCAGCAAATCCTGCGCACAGCATTCACCGCTAGATATTGCCTTAGTGGGACGGTCGATTTCGGCAGCGAATGAACTGG
>JAYUYI010000768.1:0-2611 GCA_043752545.1 Thermoleptolyngbya sp. | reverse complement strand
ACCCCTTTAATCCAGTTCCAGCCAATTCTCAGATAGCTGTTACCCCGTTGCCAGTGGGCATCCACTCAACGCCGTTTAGCTGCTGAGACGACTTGTTGTCCCTGCACCGTCAGTAGCAGAGTGGCAACTGCCATGACTAAGCAGAGGCGAGAGAGTGCGGGAGCAGAACGAATTTCTGAGCGCGCCAGCACCAAGTGAACATCGCTCAGCAGATGGGTTTTTCTCAAAGTGACTCCGCTCAACAGCACCACTTCTCCCAACGCTAGATGATACTGGCTGAGTTGTTTCCAGCCTTTAGCAGGACGATAAATCCAGGTACTGCTCTTGACTCGAATCTGGAAATGCCATGCAACTCGTCGCGCAAGTATCGCAGGAGCGGGACAGATCTCATTCAGAAAATACTTGGTGAATATGCGATCTACTGTGACGAAAAAGTCGTTGCGCTTGTTGGCGATAACCAACTATTTATCAAGCCGACTGCTGGTGGACGATCTATGATCGGTAGTGTTGTAGAAGCATCTCCCTATCCAGGTGCAAAGCCATATTTTTTGATAGGTGAACAGCTTGACGATCAGCATTGGCTGTCGAATCTAATTCAATTAACAGCCAGTGAACTTCCTGCCCCAAAACCAAAGAAATCAAAGCCCAAACAGGCAAAAATATGAAATTTGGTTATACCATTGTCTACGTCTCGTCGGGGGCAGATGCACTGAGTTTTTACAAGGATGCATTCGGCTTTGAAACACGTTTTTTACATGCGTCTGGTCAGTACGGTGAATTGAATACGGGCGAAACGGTGCTTGCGTTTGCCTCCCATGAGATGGGTGAAATGAATTTTGACGGGCATTATCAAAAAACGGATCTCAATACTCTGCCTCTTGGAGTCGAGCTAGCGTTCGTCACCGATGACGTCACCTCTGCCGATGCCCGTGCGATCGCCGCTGGTGCAGTTGCCGTCAAAGAACCAACTCTAAAGCCTTGGGGACAAGTAGTCGCCTATGTTCGCTCTAGGGAAGAATCATTAATTGAACTTTGCTCTCCAGTTAGCAACAAGCACTAGAACTGCCCCAAGTCAGCTGGCTCACATTTAGCCCAAACAATCGGTTCATTGTGAGCGAGGGCACAGAGGCAGGCGTACAGGTTTGGCAACGCTAATTGGCAATGTCTACGACGGTGGTCTACGACGATGTTTTCAACGTGATCGGCTGTGCTTTGAGACCCCGCGTGCCCCTCTTATAATTCTCGTGCAAATGGCGATCGCTAGGCTGCCGCGTGACTGGTATGGCTTTTAGAGGTGACAAATTGCTTGCGAATAAAGGGGGACGTCATCGCTGCGAGCAAACTGCCATAGTCTAGGTTAAACGTCACTTCATCGCCAACCTGCAAATTGTGATGCTTGCTATCGAGAATAATGTGATCACTACTAGACCCTATTATTTCTAACCTGTCATTCGCTTGCAAGCCAGATATCAAAACATCTTGCCGCCCTAGAGCCACAATTGCTCTCTGGCGAATCCCTCGATCTTGAAACGTAGGAACGTTGCCAAATGCATCGTGACCGATCTCTCCAAATGGGAAAGACGGCTTCTTCTTAGATTCAATCACTTCGGCAATCAGCTGAAATGCCCGCGTATGCAAGCCTGGAATTGCTTTTCGGTTGACAGATTCGCGACCTAAGAGAATGGATTCACCCAAGCGCAGATTGTTGACTCTGCCGGGATCTGGCGTGGATTTATACCACTCATAATTGGCTGAATTGCCGCCCGAAATAATTTCTAAACTAATCTGAAACTCTGCTTCAAGCAGAGTAACCAGTTCAGACAATGCCTGCATATTTTTTCTGTCTGGCTTCACTCCCCCATAGCAAGCCAAATTGCAGCCAATCCCAGCAATTTTTATATGGGGTAGCGTCAGCGTTTGTCTGACAAATTGAACCAGATCACACGGAAGGACACCTTCACGCAGATCGCCCAGCTCTACCATAATGATGACTTGATGGGTTTTGTTATGTGCTTTTGCATAATAGGAAAGGTGCTGAAGGGTTTCAATCTCAGTGTTTAGGCTAATATCTACAGTCTTAACAACCGCTTCAGCCTGACTTAAAGCGGTGCGTAGCAGCACAAACTGAGCCGATATCCCGGCACTTTTCATTTTTTGAATAGTCTCAATCCGAGAGTCGGCAATAATTCTAACTCCGCCTTGAATCATAGCCTCAATAATCGCAGGCTCCCCTAACACTGCTTTAGAAACTCCCATCAAGGAAATCCCCTTTTGGCCATACAGCTTCGATAACATTCGGGCATTATCCCGGATTTGGGATAAAGAAATCTCAATTCTTGGCATGAACGATTGCATTTATTCCTTTCAGACGCTGCCGTCTACCTCGCGGCCAAGACAGGATTTCGGGCTAAGTTTTCCCGCTTGATTTTTTGATTCAATTTCGGGAAGTATTGGCCTAAGGCTTGAATCAGTTTTTGGCAGCCCTGACTCAACACATCCATGGTCGGCAGCTGAAACTGCTGCTCATAGTTTTCTATAATTTGCAGAACTTCCGCTTCTACTAAATCCTCGTGGCTTAAGGCGATCGCTATCACTCTAGCCGGAGAAATTG
>JAYUYI010000767.1:0-2617 GCA_043752545.1 Thermoleptolyngbya sp. | reverse complement strand
CCCAGTATCGGTTCGTTTGACGCTCTACTTGAACGGCTTCGTAGGCTGTGGTGCCAATGACTTGAATGAGATCCTTCACATCGTCGCCTGTAAAAGGCAGTTCTTCGCCTTGCAGGTGCGCTTTGATTTGAAAATGGGATAGCAAATCAGAATAGCGACGGATGGGAGATGTTACTTGAGCGTAGGTGTCTAGCCCCAAACTGGCATGGCGCGATGGAGTAATACCCACTTCACTGCGGGTCATACACCGACGAATCGCATAATCGCGCGCAAAACCTGCTGGCAGGCGCATTAACTCCTCCGTTGGCGGCAATTCGGGCTGAGGCTGACCGCGAAACGGTAACGGCAAACTGTGTTCCTGCCCATAGCGTCCGGCAACTTCTCCTGCCAAAATCATCATTTCTGCCACTAGCTGCCGTGAGCTAGTGTTTTCTATCACGGATACGGTAACCTCTTCGCCCTGCACTTTGATGGATGATTCAGGCATGTAAATGGTGATAGCTCCCTGGGCGTGGCGCAGCAGGGAGCGTTGATTTGCCCAGTGGGCGATCGCCTCCAGCTCTGTCTCGGCCTCAATCCCAAGCTGCAATAGTTCATCTACATCGTCATAGGTAAGCCGATAGGTAGGCTTAATCAACGTAGGATGAATTTCGTAACTTTCTACTTCCCCAGATGTGTTGAGGATGACTCCGAAACTCAGGGCATGGCAGACCACGCCCTGAAGCAGGCTCATCGGCCCGGTCGCTAGTTCGGGTGGAAACATGGGGATCATCCCCGTTGGCAGGTAAACCGTAGTACAGCGCCGTCGAGCTTCCAAATCTAAACCATCACCAGGAGTGAGCAGCCGACTTGGGTCTGCGATGTGAATCCAAAGGCGCTGCTGCCCGGTTGCCAGAAACTCAACGCCCAGCCCATCATCGATTTCTACGGTGCTTTCGTCATCAATGGTGTAGACCTTAAGATGGGTCAAATCCAGTCGATTAGGGCTGGGATCGGGGTGAGGTGAGGTGAGGCAAGTATGAGCCACGTCGAGTACCCGCTGAGAAAATTGGGCAGGAATCTGGCTGCGTCGCAGAAATAAGTTCTCGTGGGGATGCCAAAGCTTGAGGTCTACCAAAAGCTGAAAGGCTGCTTGGTGGGACGTTTCTGCTTGTCCTAGTGCTGTTAAAATCTCAAGAGCCGGAGTCCGATGGGTGGCTTCGTCACCCAGTGTCGCAAATCGCTCCAACGCGTCAATCCAGGGGCGATCGCCGCTGTGTAACGTCACCTCCTCTCCCGCCAAAATTTGGCGCAGCCGCTGCACCAATGACTGCCATTCTTGCTGGCGCTGAGCTTCGACCGTCATCTGGTGTTTCAGTTCTTTAACCTGCGACACCGGACGTGGTTCATAGCGATCGCCCTTTTGCTTAAAGTAGAGCCGATCCTCCGACAGTAGGCAATGGGCTGCATAGCGCAACGGTGGACTCGCATCCGAAAACAGCAGCATCGCCATCCCCGTTGGGTCTACGCTCTCCCCGTCTTCCACCAGCAGTTCCCAGGCCACCTCCAAGTTAGTCGGTTCTAAGTAGGGCTGAATTTCTCTGACAAAGCTAGAAATATCTGATTGAGCGTAGGTTTGACCTGCGACTTCATAGGACACATCGCGGGGATGAAGCGTATGGGGTTGACCCTGCGCATCGACTACGACCCAGTGCTTTTTATCCTTTGGGCGATCAACCACGGCCAAACAGCGCTGTCGCTGGCGGTCTGCCGAACCGTCACCGCTTAGCCGAAATTCAACGAGCGATCCCTTCTCCATACGCGGTACGGGCAGATCCAGGGTGAGTAAATAACTTGAAGCCTTAGACTATGACAAAACTGGCGACCTCAGACAACTTTTGGTCAACCCTATCCTGGTTCCAAGAAAACGCCAAGCGCCATCTGGAAGGGCATCTACCCTTGTGAGTTACCCTTCTTGGTTGATGAAAGGAAGCAACGCCAAAATACGCGCCCGCTTAATGGACTGCGTCAGATCGCGCTGTTGTTTGGCTGTTAAGCCAGTGATGCGACGGGGCAAAATTTTTCCGCGCTCGGTAACAAACTTCCGCAGCAGCTCAACATCTTTGTAGTCAATGGGGTCTTCGGGCTTGATCGGAGAAACGCGGCGACGATAGTAAGTCATGGTGATGGTATGGATTCTGAAGGATTTGACTGTTTAAAGTAAACGCAGCAACACAGCGGTCTACTTAATTTCTTTGTGAACCGCGTGCTTGTTGCAATGGGTACAGAACTTTTTCAGCTCTATTCGGTTGGTCGTATTTCGACGATTTTTGGTAGTTGTGTAACGAGACACACCCGCAGATCGTTTGTCTGGATTGGTGCGACACTCAGTACATTCCAGCGTAATAATGACACGAACGCCCTTAGCCATGGTCTTAACTCACTCAAACAATGTGGATTCAATTGCAAACAAATTCAATCGCAGACAGCAAATCTGACGAAGATTAATGAACACAAACCTCTATCTTTTCACACGACGTTGAGCATCGGCAACTATTTTTTTCAACTTGATATCTAGCGAATAGCCTAGACGGCTCTGAACCACATAGGTTCCGGCGATTTGGTCATGAAATGCCTG
>JAYUYI010000766.1:0-2618 GCA_043752545.1 Thermoleptolyngbya sp. | reverse complement strand
CTAGTGTCGAGCTTGATAAACACCATAAGCTGTTTGCCAGGAACAGTTTGGAGATTGTTTTTGGCTTTCGACGAAGAAAAGTTAAATTAGTTTATTTTTAACTGTCTACTACATAGATTGCCTGAGCCGTGCTTTAAGGCTAAGCGGAAACCTTGGGTTTGGGCACGCAAACCAAGGTTTAAATTATAGAGTTTAGGGTTTTTGATCGAACCCAATCCAAACGCCAATGTAAAGGCAAGTGCAGTGAGTATTGCTGTGCCAAAACAGTTGACTGCCGGATGATCGCCGCCAATTTTCTGGGCATATTTTTCTAGACATGTTTCTCAACGCGCCTTCGGCAAGATGGCTCGCTTGTAGAAATCGAAGCGATCGCCGGGACTCAAAATATGAACCCGCAGATTGTGAATGCTGAGGGGATCGGTATTTTCCACGTCAGGCTGGTTCGTATATGAGATTTGACTTGGATCAATCACCGTAATAGTGCCCTTGCCGATGACTTGAAACGACCCATTTGCGTCAAACATGGCGCAGGTATCTTCGTCAATGCCAATCCCTAGTTTGTCAGGATAGGCGGCGATCGCACTCATCAGCCGCGCCATCCGATTGCGGTTGTGAAAATGCTGATCCACAATTACCTCAGGAATAATATTCAAACCCGCCGTTAGATCTACCAGCGAGCGATTGGGCGATTCGCCACTGCCGCCGCCCGCAATCATCTGCTGACCCATTACCGCCGCCCCGGCACTGGTGCCTGCCAGCGTAATTTCCCCTAGCTGTGCTCGAATCCGCACTTTTTCCATGACAGGCGTATCGGCCAACAGCGCATACAGCCGCAGCTGGTCGCCCCCGGTCATAAACACCCCCGTACAGGTTTCCAGAAAGGCTTGCCACTGGGCATTTTTCCCTTGCTCTCGATCCTCAATGTTGAGAATCTCGATGGTTTTGGCTCCCATTTCGCCAAAAATTTCGTGGTAGCGAGCACCAATGACCGCTGGTTCACGCGAAGCACAGGGGATAATGGCAATCTGGGCATCTGCAGCTCCAGACCGATTGTAGAAAGTTTGCAGAATTTCGCGTCCGTGAATTTTATCTTCGGCTCCGCCGATGACCATAACAGCGGTTTCAGTAGACTGGGGCATCCGTTGACGAAGGAGTTGAGGGTTTGATTGCAACATCATAGGGCTCCGGCGAGTTCGGTGAATTAACCGCTCCAGCAGCTTGCCAAGTCCGTAGTTACTCTTACTCATTCGTAGAATGGGTTGCCGCAGTGTTTTCGGTCACGCAAACGCTATAAAACCCACGTCAAACGCTGGGTCTTGTCTCTCCGGAGGGCTTAATCTAAGGATAATCGGGCAGTTTGATTAAACCCGATTGCATTTGAGCAAGATGAATGTAGATTCTAAGCGTACTTATTTAAGCACACTCTCAGCCGCTTAACCTAGCGTTTGACCAACTTTTGGAGCCTTCTAGCCCTGTGCGTTTCGATATCTTGACTCTATTCCCTGACTTTTTTACCTCACCCTTGAGTTCGGGTCTGTTGGGTAAAGCCTTAGCCAACCACATTGCCGACGTTCACCTGACCAACCCGCGCGACTTTACCACCGATAAACACCATCGGGTTGATGATGAACCCTATGGCGGTGGTGTGGGGATGTTGATGAAGCCAGAACCCATTTTTGCGGCAGTAGAATCGTTGCCTACGCTACCGCGCCGTCAGGTGCTGTTGATGACGCCGCAAGGTCAACCCATGGCCCAGCCGCTGTTTCAGGAGCTAGCCACCGCCTGGGATCAGCTGGTGGTGATTTGCGGCCACTATGAGGGGGTAGATGAGCGAGTCTTAAATTTGGTGACGCGGGAGGTGTCTCTAGGAGATTTTGTCTTGACCTGCGGGGAAATTCCGGCTTTGGCGCTGCTGAATGGGGTGATTCGATTACTTCCAGGTACGGTTGGCAAAGCCGACTCGCTCAAATTTGAAAGCTTTGAAGATGGCTTACTCGATTATCCTCAATACACTCGCCCCGCCGAGTTTCGCGGCTGGCATGTTCCCGATGTGCTGCGCTCAGGCAATCATGAGGCGATCGCCTGTTGGCGACGTGAGCAGCAATTTCAGCGCACGCAGACCCGGCGACCCGATTTGTGGACACTATGGCAAAACCGAGAGTAGAAAAAATCTGAAGAGTAGCCCTATAGAAATTATCTTGTAGAGACGCGATTAATCGCGTCTCTACATCTACGCGTTTCTACTCTAGACGTAGTGATCAATCACGAGGGCAGCGGTCACTGCAAAACCTGTGATTCCAAGTGCAAGTAGCGGGTGCTGGCCTTGGCTAATGGCAAAGGTGGTGACAGCCCCCGCCCCCAACGAAGCGGTGATGGCGGCACTGACCCAGTCTTTCTTAGAATTTTGATTGAACATAGGTTTTATAGTGGTTAGACAAATTTGGTGGTTAGGCTTAGTGGTCAGACAAAGCTAGTGGATAGCGGCATGAATTTGTCTACTAACGCTATCACCCACTGTTTGCTTTAAGAGAGGGGGAAAAACAATTTGTAACCCAGATTGAGGCTGCGCCAATTTTCTTAGCTGGCGTTTTTATGGCTCAAAGCCTCAAAGCGTCTGC
>JAYUYI010000765.1:0-6607 GCA_043752545.1 Thermoleptolyngbya sp. | reverse complement strand
ACCTGCCAATTTTAGGTGTGATTCCATGGGCTGCAAAGCATGTGCCCATCGTAGTGCTATCTGACGACCCAGACAGAACCTACATGACTCAAGCCTATCGGATGCTACAAGCAAACCTGAGCTTTGTGAACTCGCATACGGGATGTAAAGTCATTGTTGTAACCAGCGCTGTGACTCAAGAAGGCCGCTCGTGGGTGGCCGCCAACTTGGCGTTTGCCATGGCTCAAGCGGGAAGTAAGGTGCTGTTAATCGATGCAGACCTGCAACATCCTAGTCAACATCAGATTTGGAACTGCAAAAATGACCAGGGCTTAATTCAAGTCTTAGAGAAAACTGTTGAACCAGAAGCCGTGATCCAAAACGTTGCGGCCAATGTGTTTCTGATGCCGCTCGGAAAACAGTCGCCTAATGCCCTAGCAACGTTTAGCGCTAATCAAATCAATTTCTTTATTAAGCAAGCGGCTCAAACCTTTGACATTGTGCTGTTTGATACCCCTCCGCTCACGCAAACCGCAGACGCGTCCACGCTAGGTACTCTGGCAGATGGCACCTTGATGGTAATTCGTCCGGGGGTAGTAAAAGCGGCAGATGTGCAAGCTGCTAAAGGTTTGTTGAAGCTAGCAGGTCAGCCAGTGCTGGGCATGGTTGTCAACGGTGTTGAACGCACCACAAACCCCAGTCAATATTTTGCCTACATGTCTGATCAAGCGACCTCGACCGCTAGCCGACAATTGTCTGGTGCAGGCAGATTGCCTGCTTTGAGTGAGCAAAGTGTTCACAATTCCAATGAACATGCCGTATTTATTAAATCCTTGTCCTAAGTTTTATCATTATGCCAATTCGATTGTTGACCTCACCTCACCTGTGGCTGTTATTCCTGGTCATGTTGCTGAGCGCAGCAGGATCCACTCCCCCTGCGCAGGCTCAAGTCTCGGTTGGTAGAACATCGACATCAGACGCTTCTAATCCCGATTCTGACTACATTTTAGGAGCGGGTGACGAACTTACTATTACGGTGTTTGGCTACGATGAATATGATACCGGAGCCATAGTGGTTGAGCCAAATGGCACCATTACCTTACCGGTGATGGGCGTCATGATGGTTGCTGGCAAAACGTCTGAGGCGATCGCCCAAGAATTGACATCGCGCCTCAACTACTATTTGATTGATCCGGTTGTGACCGTGACCTTAACGTCGTTGCGCCCCATGTTTGTCACCGTGAGTGGCGAAGTCCAGCGACCGGGACCCATTCAGCTCCAAAACCCCAATGCCCAAGCGAATAGGAATGGGAATGGAACTGGCAATGCTCGTCAGACGGGGTTGGCTACGCTCAGTTCAGGCTTAATCCAAGCGGGCGGGGTGACATCCCACGCAGATATTCGTCAGGTGCGGTTGCGGCGATCGCTCCCCAATGGCCAAGAAACGACGCGAACTATTAACCTGTGGGATAGTCTGTGGTCGGAATCATCGTCTGAGAACCCGAGATTACAAGATGGCGACACCATTTTCGTGCCTCGATTGACGGCAGATGCAACCATTGACCCTCGGTTAGTGGCTCGTTCAACGCTAGCGCCCGACACGGTGCGGGTACGAGTGGTGGGTGAAGTGACCAAGCCGGGAGAAGTGTTGGTACCGCCTAATAGTTCACTCTCCAGTGCTGTGGCGATCGCCGGGGGGCCAACGGTAGATGCCCGACTCAGCCGCACTAACTTTATTCGGCTGAATCCGGAGGGGGGCGTCGAACGACAAGAAGTTGACTTGAGCGATTTAACAGATAGCTATCAGGTGCAAGATGGTGATGTCATCATGGTTCCCAAACGCAATTCATCAGCTATCCTTGATGGTGCAAATCGACTACTCAGTCCCCTCAATTTTGTCTTTCGACTGTTTGGGCTTTAACCTCTATTGGGTGATGGTTCAAAGCAACCCACAATCTGCCTAGATCATTCCGCCCAGAGCATTGTCAGAACTTTGTTTATTCCTTTATCTCAAACAGAAACCATGAAAAATCCTGTGATTGCGATTGGACTTGATGCTGCTGATCCAGTTCTGATGGAGAAATGGATGGCTCAAGGGCATCTCAAAAATCTGAATAAAATTCGACAACAGGGTGCTTATGGACGATTGAAAAATACGCTTGATTATGCGGGTGGTTCAGCTGAATTTTCTTCTACAGAGCCTCTTTGGGTGATGTTCACGACCGGCTGTTACCCTAATAAAACAGGTTTTTGGGACACAGTAAAGTTCTCCCCGACTGATTACAAAGTAACGTGCGATAAAATCTATAGTGGATATGACTATCAAGATTATCAACCATTCTATGCGTTGGGCGATCGCTATCGAGTCGCAACCTTTGATATTCCTGTAACTAGACTGTCTAACCAGGTAAATGGGCTACAAATTTTGGGATGGGGAGGGCATTTCCCCTTTGTGCCTAGTGGTTCTCAGCCTGCAGAAGCATTACCAAATTTAATTCAAAAATACGGTAAAAATCCTGTCTTACACAACGATGATGGTAAATGGTGGGATGCAAAGTATGAAACTTGGCTGCAAAAAGCTGTTAGCCATAGTGTGAAAACGCGTGCAGATATTTGTCGCGATCTCCTACAAGAAGAGCCGTGGGATTTATTTTTGACAGTTTTTGGTGATACTCACTCACTAGGCCATGATCTATATGATCAGAGCCAACCAGACCACCCGCTCTATTCTTTTAGAACGAAAAATGGAACAACTCCAGATCCGCTCCTTGAATCATTTAAGGTAGTAGACGAATCCATTGGACGAATTTTAGAGCAGGCACCCGAGAATGCTTATATATTCTGCTTTGCAGTGCATGGCATGGCAGCTAATCACACAGATTTACTGAGTATGTTTCATATCGCAGAAGTTTTGTATCGATTCAATTTCCCAGGGAAGGTGGCGTTGGCACCTGGGAAACTTGGGACAACACCACCGCCGCCCATTACTCGACCTATTCGCAAAGGGTGGTCTGGAGAAGCTTGGCGGACTAATTATGAACCCAATCCACTGAAGAAGCTGTTAAATACATGGGCACCTAAGCGATTCATCCCTCGTTACCAAAATGGCTTAACGGCTCCTCATGAATTAGCAAAGCAAGGCGTTGACTTGAGTTGGGCTTCAGCCATGTCGTATTCCCCTCTTTGGCCACAAATGAAAGCCTTTGCCCTTCCAGGGTTCGCTGACGGCCATATTCGCATCAACTTAAAAGGGCGAGAGCGCGATGGCATCGTTCCGGCATCAGAATACGATGCTCTATGTGAAGAGTTAGCTCAAATTTTCCACCGTTTGCGAGATGGTAGAACAGGCAAGCCGTTGGTTAAACAAGTGGTTAGAACTCGTCAGTCGGGGTTAGACGATGATGCTAAATTGCCCGATGCAGATTTAGTTGTAGTTTGGCACGAAATTCCGACTGATGTAGTAGATAGTCCCGATTTTGGTCGGATCGGCCCTGTGACCTTTAATCGCCCTGGGGGGCATCGACCCCATGGGTTTGTGATGGCAAAAGGGCCTGGAATTGAAGTCGGTTCTGAAATCGTAGATGGGCAAGTGGTTGATTTAGCTCCAACAATGCTACAGCTGCTTAATGCTCCTATCCCTGACTTTTATGACGGAAAATCTCTTCTAGACATTTCTACGGCTGTCGTCAGTTAAGCTGTCACACACTATTGGTCTGGCACAGTTAACCTAGGGCAACAGAAAGTCGCTGTACCTCTTGTCTGACAGGATGTGTAGTCATCCTCTAATGCCCCGGTTAACTATGTCAGACTGCTATGTTGTCCGCTCTCTTCTCTCAATGATTTGAATAGTGTTACCTGATTTCATTCATTTAATTCATTTGGATGCTGTCAATTCAGCAGTGAGTTCCAAAGCTAGTTGAACATCACATACTATGGTTGGATATCGGCTTGAAGAATCTGCACGACCGCTAAGGCAACTACTGCTATTTGTCGAACAAGCGTTTACTGCTATTGCCCTGATGCTGTATTCAGGCGGTCCCTTTAATGTGATCCTCTCTGGTGGATTTAGCCAGGGGGACAAACAAATTGCTGAGCCTGACTATGCCCTGACTCGCTCTCTTTTTTTATTGACGTATGGAGTGATTGTAGGGCTACTTTTTATTCGATGGAAACGATTAATTTGGGCAATCCCTTATGGTCTGATTATTTGGTCAATTGTGGGATTTATTGGCCTTTCTTACTTCTGGTCTGCCATGCCAGGAGCAACCCTGCTGAGTACCATTAGACTAATTGGAACTACGTTATTTGGTATATATCTCGCTACACGGTATACCCCTAAACAGCAGCTCCAGTTATTGGGCTGGGCTTTTGGATTAATTGTCACTCTCAGTCTATTTTATGCAGTGCTGCTGCCTAAGTACGGCATTATGGGTGGGGTTCATGCTGGCGCTTGGCGAGGTATCTTTACCCACAAAAATTCGTTGGGGAAGATGATGACCCTAAGCAGTACGATTTTTACGCTGCTGCTGCTGAGCGATCGCAAAAATCGCGTTGTACTGGGCATTTTTTTGAGCCTATCCGTATTGCTTCTAGTGCTAGCTACATCTAAAGGAGCATTGGTTAGTTTAATCATCATGCTTTCAGTCACAGCTGTTTGTCAGGTGTTGAGAGCACACTATCGATGGATGATTATCTTAATCGGAAGCATTGTTTTATTAACTGGTGTGATCACAGCGGCATTCGTACTCAACTTAGAAACTATTGTTGTTGAAATATTGGGTAAAGATCTTACCCTCACTGGTCGCACAGACATCTGGAAGGCTGCGGGTGATTTGATTAAAATGCGCCCTTGGCTAGGCTATGGATATGAAGCATTCTGGAATGGTATGGACGGGCCATCTGCATATATCTGGAGAACCGTCAAATGGCCAGCTCCAGACGCTCACAATGGATTCGTCGAACTTACGCTTCACTTAGGTCTAGTAGGCTTAAGTATTTTTTTGGTTGGATATGTGATTAACCTGATTAGAAGTATTGTTAAAGTCCGCACCACCTCAGGAGTTGATTTTATCTGGTCGCTATCATATTTAATCTACATTCCCCTCTCGAACATTACAGAACAATCTCTGCTCAAGTCAAATCATATTTTTTGGGTGATATATGTGATGGTAACCTTAACGCTCTACATGCCCATGCAGATAGAATCGCAGCCGCCAAGACTAGTCCCGTCAAATGCCAAATTGATTCCGGCTGGCTTTAAGGATTCAGGAGACGTTCAACGCTATTAATGGCACTGCTAAGGATTAGATACAATAATTATTGGGTGTGAGCAATGCTAAAAATAGGTCAACTCCAAATACGCATTAAAAATGCTTTCCAAGGTACGTTAGTCCGTGGAACGTTTTGGAAGTTAACATCTCGTATATCTAGTTTGTTTATTCAGTCAGCTTACTTTTTAATTATTGCTCGTTCACTAGGAGCGGTGCAGTACGGGTTATTTATAGGCGTGATGGCGCTCGTTAAATTAGTCGTGCCATTTGCGAATTGGGGAGCGCCTCATATTTTAATGAAGCATGTTTCCCGCGATCGAACCGTGTTTAGGCAATACTGGGGAAATACGCTATGGATAACTGGTGTCTTAGGAACATTATTTCTGATTGCGATTCTATTGTTCAATAAGTTTGCCTTGACTGATCAATATTCAGTGGTTTTATTGCTGTCAATTGGTCTGGCTGAATTGATTTTTGCCAGAATTCACGATGCGGCTATTAAATCATTCATGTCAACCAATCTATTTGGGCTTGATGCGCAGATCAATATCCTATTGAGCCTGAATGGATTGATGGCGGCAGTATGCTTACTCGTTTTCTTTCCGTCTCCTTCAGCAGTCACTTGGGGCATTCTTTATTTAATTAGCCGCCTCATTACCGCCCTCATCAGCTTCTTTTTAGTTTGCCGCAATTTAGGAACGCCGGAACCCAAGCTGTCGCTAATGAAACCTGAAATTACCCAGGGATTTTATTTTTCAGTTGGGTTGTCATCTCAAACAATCTACAACGATATTGACAAAGCCATGCTGGCATCAATGTCAACCTTTGCGGCGACGGGTATATATGGTGCAGCCTATCGCATGATTGATGTAGCCATGATCCCTGTACTTTCGGTGTTAGGTGTTACCTATGCCCAGTTCTTTAAAAAAGGTGCCAGCGGTATTGGGGGAAGTCTTGCTTTTGCAAAGCGGATTGTCCCGATGGCAGGTGGCTATGGGTTACTCGCCAGTGTAGGGATGTGGCTATGTGCGCCTTTGGTTCCCTATATTCTGGGTAAAGAGTACGTGGACTCTGTGGAGGCGCTGCGTTGGTTAGCTCCCATTATTTTCTTCAAAGCAATCCAGTTTTTTGCAGCAGATACGTTGACAGGGGCAGGATTGCAGGGAGTCCGCAGCGCGCTGCAAGCAGGAATGGCTGGGTTGAACGTTCTCCTCAACCTGTGGCTAATTCCTCTCTACTCTTGGCGTGGGGCTGCTTGGGCTAGCCTTTTAACCGATGGGGTTTTAATGATAGCCCTATGGGGACTTATATTTTTCTACCGCCAGCAGGAGAAACGGCGTTCAGTTGACCCATAAATT
>JAYUYI010000764.1:0-6613 GCA_043752545.1 Thermoleptolyngbya sp. | reverse complement strand
CCGCTTCACCCCCAAAAAAGACGATCCCAGATTTTGACCCCTGAATCGTAAATACAGTTAGCGGTGCGCTAGTGCAGCCGTACTTTACAGCGCTCTTAGGCCGTCGCTGTGTCACTGTCCCTTCTGCTCTCAGAGGTGCAACGTAAGCTTCACGCCGCCGTGTGGCTTCTAATTGTTCTGTGAGTTGTCTAACTGTCTTGCGTCTGCCCATAAAATTGATGCCGGGGATTAAAGATTATTGTCTGTATCGCAGTTATAGCAAGCGTTTCTAGCCATTCCTTTCAGCCGGAACACAATGTGTTCCAGTCACTTTTTGCAGTTATCAGTAATTTTACTTAACCAAGGGATTGTGTCGAATACCGCTTTTGTCAAACAGTTGCACATCGTTAGACAAACCATGTATTTTAAGCTCTGCATATTTAAAGCGAACTGTAGCGATCGGTCTCTCTCTAGGTTGTCTTCGAGTTTTGCCATAAATACGGCTAGAAAGAGGGACAGTCCTAAAGGTTTTTTTCTTCGTTGTACCTTCTAGATGCTTTTCCCAATCTGGTGAGTGAGACTGAATATCCATTACCTGTTCAATTATCTTTTTTGCTTCCGCTTCATTCCACGCATAAACTCGGAAATCATAGCCCTTAGATAAATCCTTATACGTCCAATATTCTCGACCTTTTTTCCATGTAAATCCGTTAGCAGTACCAAATAGATTCTTAATTTTATTTGCGATAACTTTGGCGCTTGCCTCTGTAATTGTTTCGCGATTTTCACCAATTAATCGGAAGGTAACTTCGGCTTCTACGGGGCTGTAAGTGTCTTCAACTTGGCTAGAATCTTCCAAGAAAAATAAGCGAACTTGAGGGACAAATACGTTACTCTCTTGGAACGCAATAGTAGGAATGCCATAGATGGCAGGATGAAGATCGGCGGCTTTTCTCAACACGACATAGAAGAACAATAGTTTGTTAATCGTCTCTAATGCAGAGTCATTATCTCGCAGTGTAGACGCTACTCTAAGCGTTCCCCTCGGAGTATTGATATCGTCATCCCACGAATCATCCCCTACATCGCTGAACTCTTCTCTCACAATACGGTTTTGTACTTGCATCATTGTAGTCTGTAGGTGTTCCCACGAACTAAAACCAGTTGGTAGTGCCATACTCTAAACCTCTGCTTTTCTCTCTGCTGTAACGGGTATTGTTGGCGGTTGGCTTGTGGTTTTCTTAGCCAGTTCAGCCGCTTTAATTGCCGCCGCTTCCGGTGATTCCTTCCCCTGCTTACTCCCTTCACCTTGTTTCATTGCATTCTCTAACTCTGTCTGCTGCGACTTAATTTGAGTAAAGGAATCCTGTGTTGAGAGTACTTCACTCGCAATAGAATCTATCTGTGAGGTTGTCTGCTCTACTGTCTCTAGTGCTGTGAAGAATCTATTTTGAAAGTGTGGAGTATCATTCATCTTTCCGAATGCTTTTTCGCCAATCGCACCAAACTTTGTCAATGCGTTCCCAATCTTCGCTACGTTAGATCCAACAATCTCAAGTACACCTAGAATCGATTGTCCAATTGATTGTAGCGAGAATAGTACATTAGCGGCGGCGGCATAGATTCTACTAAACTTCTTCCACTCCGCTTTGATGCCGTCAACCGTGGTTACTCCTAGTACTCCCTTCGCATAATTATCTACTGTTTTACCTAACACCGCACCTATATCGAACGGGTTATTTTCAGCATCCTTAATCCCTACGGCTGCTAGTACATTCCCGATCATACCAAACAATGTTTGAGTCAATCCAGAACTCAGCATATAGGCATTATGCAAAGTATTGGCATAGATCATTAAGTTGAGCGCTCGATCGAGATGTAGCCATGAGCTTAATCGAGTCAGTTTTCCCGATAGGCCTCCGGGAACCTGATCGCCCACTTTGTTATTGATGGTTGTCAGTAATGCCAGTTCAGCCGCATTCAACCCCACATTCAATCCACCACCAGCGCCGCCCATCTTATCGAGGATTGATTGCTGACCCGTTTCTAGACGCGCCATGCAGGGATCTTGACATTTTGGTTTAGTGCCTACAGGTGGTTTGGGTGGATCTTTACTCTTAGTGATATCGTCGGCCGTGTTTGGGTCGATCGTGCCAGTGGGGCCTGCTGGACGTGGAAAGATGGGAGGGATTAGGGGGGGGATCGGAAGAGGGAAAGCTGATTTCTTCTTTTCCTCTTCTCGCTTCTGGCGTTCCTTCTCTTCTTTATCCGTCTCAAATGGCGGTTTAGGTTTGGTAATTTGTGGCGGTGGTTTTAATCTCACCGGATCGCCGCCGATCTCTACATCTGGTGAAAGTGGCGAACCTGACACGGTAGGGGTGATCGTTGCCTTCTCTGCTGGAAAGATGCCCCGATCGTTGAGGCGTTGATTCGGGTTAGACGGCCCGGGTTCAAACGGCGGCGGGTTCTGAGTTGGGTTAGACGGTGAAGGTGCAGGATTAAACGGGAATAGCGGAGGAATCTTGGTTTCTTCATCCTTATCCGGTTTTGGCGGTTGAGTTCCCGGTAATAGCGGTGGAGCTGGTTTCTGTAGTGGATCGAGCGGTTTGGGAATGGGTGCCAGCTCAGGCGGGAAAGTTGGGACTAAGGGTTGATTATTTGCAGGTGGTTTAAAGTCAGCCGGATCGAGAATTGTAGGGGGATAAGGCTTGGCCAACTCATCTAAGTAGTTAGGCAACGGCGGAAAAAACGGCTGATCGGTTTCGGGTACTCGGTTCTCTGGCCCGTTTGGGTTAGGGTTGGTCTGTGCTGGATTGGGCCCAAGGTTCTGAATTGTCCACGGCTCGATCACTACGTTCCCTGTCCCAATGACCACAGGGTTAAGGGATTGGAAAAATGTCCAGGTAATGAGGTAAGAATCGGTGCCCTCTCTTAGATAGGTGTTGCCACTAAACCGAGCAGACATGATCGGATTTTCAGGGGTGCCCTGATTATATTTAGGCTGTGCTGTGATGCTATAGGTCAACGCCCCAATCTCTACTTCTCTACGGTTATTAGGTGAGTAGAACTTGATTATGTTTGGAGTCGGGAACCATTTTTTAGATTCAGCATTAGGCTTTCCCTGACCCTCTGGAATGCGATCGCCATTTTTGGAAGTATCCTTCAACGGGTTAAGCCAGTCGGGTAGTCCCAGGTTTTTTAGAGCCTCACGATTCTGCCTTCTAATTGCGTCCTGAACAGGTTCACCGCTTTTTGTAAATTGTGGTGGTAACGGCTTACCGCTAAAAAAGCTATCAGGATTTCTGGGATCTAAATAAGTGGGGCCGTAGCGAAGCAGTCCGGGGAATGCTCTCGCCACGGCATCTGCCGCGATACCTGCGGCCGCTGTACTCCCTGCCCCTCTAATCGACGATCCGATCCCTTGCCCCGTAGATGTTGGAATTGCTGTGGGCATCGGATTAGGACTCCTGAATCCTGGGTTATCCGTCAGGTTTCGAGATGCTGTTAACCCCTGGTCATATCGAAGTTGACGAGTGTATGAGTTCTCTGAAATCTTCTGAGGTTTGGGCGGTTCAAACGACGGGGCCGGCGGCGGTGTACGATTTGGGACTTTATGATATCCATCGTTTGCATTGGCCGCTGGATTATTTTGAAAGCTTCTCTCAAACTTTGCTCTTGCCGATAGCTGCTCAAAATCACTAGGGCCCGCCATATCAATTCACCTTGAAAGCGTCAGGGATAGCGACGTTGCTAAATTCGTTGGCAAACATCCACAGCTTTTTAGTTCGATCGCTAATGTAATTCATATCTAATCGATAGGATGCCCTTTGAACTAATCGATTAGAGTTATCGGCCGCGCTGAAAATTCCAGACTGCATGACAAACTGATTATAGTTTTCAGCCTCTAGAATCGCGAGCGTGGGATTAATCCGAGCGGTCGTTAATCCGACCCAGGCCCCTAACTGCTCAAGAGTGACGATCGCGTTAGGGATATCGGTAGCGAGGTTGATTGTAGTCATGTTTGAATCCGTTAGGGATTACCTTAAGTATCGCTCTCTAAAACGATGTACTACATCCCTTGGACTAAAAAAGGACTAAAAAGGGCTTGTAACACGAAATTACAAACCCTGGAACACCTATTCACTCGTTAGCCTGAAATGCTGAAACCGTGATTCTATCGTTGGACTTCTGCATGAAACGCAACTGCTCAATCCCAAAAAGGAATCAGATCATCGTCGTCAGATGCAAAATCCATCTCTTCCAAAGTTGGGCGTGATTCCATTCCCCACTTTTCACAGCACGACGGGCATTCATACCAGGCTGATTCGACAACCCATTTTTGAATGAAATCATCAAATCCCTGTTGCTCAATGAATTTTGATTCATCGCAGCCACATTTAGGGCATCGATCATCTACATAGCTCATTGTCAGGTTACTCATTTATCTCCAAACCTCTGAACTTCTGCTGAGGAAACAACTATTCCGATCGTTGAGCTGGTGGTTTAGGGGGAGGTGGATCGAATAGACTCAACTGCTTCCGAGTTCTCACCATGTCGATCGGGATGTTCTCCCCACACTGGACACAGAGATCAGCATCATGCCACCAGTTCGCGGCATGAAGTGAAACGCCGCAGCAATCACAAACGATTAATTCTTTTCTAGCCATGGGTGTATATTCTAGGGGTCTACCAGGACTTACTACCTCTAAAGTGATCACCCCCGCCGGGGCGATCACTTTGCCATTTTGGTCTGTTATCGCTACCGGGCATTTAATCGGGCACTACCGGGGAATCGACCGGGGAATCGACCGGGGAATCAATTAACCTAGTGTCAGCGCCACTTTCCCCGATTCCCCGATTCCCCGATCAGCTTCCCCGATTCCCCGATCACATCATTTGTAGCAGTTTGTAATCCGCTAATCGCGAATCCTTCCAGGTGCCAATCCCGAAGCTATTTAATCCCGATAGCAGTTGCCTTACTGCTTCCGTGTTGAGCTGTCTGGACTTCCCCCAATTAGAGCGGATTTTCTCAATCCCGATCCATCCATCCTTATCACAGAGATTGTGATTTTTAGTGCTGACATAGTGCCACAACGCCAGCGCGGGTTCCCCTAACGCCTCTAGGATTTTGCGATCGAGGGGCACTGATGATTCTAGTAGCCCAAAGGGATTCCCCAGGTTAAACCCCCAGTTCCCATCTTGAGGGGTAGGTGCAGGCGCTTGAATGCCAAATTCATCATGCAAGGCTTTAAGAGTGCCCAAGAAACCGACCTCTCTTGAAACCATGTTTAACTGATGCTCACGAATGATCGCGTGTTCCTGCTGTTGCTTCATCAATGCAGTCATGCCCTCTTCCGTTGCAACCTGCTCTTCCATCGGTTTAAGCTGAGTGATCGAGTAACCCAGATGCCCTAGAGGAATAGCCCAACACAGCAACCGGATCGGGGTAGGAATCGATCGCCCCCCCGCCATGAGAATGAGATAAGATGCTGCACCCAACACGGTCGAGGCGATCCATCGTTGCTTAGGATTCAGAGTGCTAACACGATCCATCCTAGAAACCCCCCTACGATACACAGTGAGAACAACGCTAGAACTACCGCGAAACTCCATCGCATTGAGAACCCAAACCACGCATCGAAAGCGTCACCCGCGAACAGAACCGCGATTAGTGCCACTAATAGCAAAAAGAATAGAATCCACACGAGAGATTGAAAGAATGGGAAAGCGCTTGCCATTTGCCCCAAAAATGAGGAAATGGCAAGACTGCTTAACCCGTAGGTGAATAGTCTTGCCAACTTCATGATTTATTCCCTCACTTGATTAATGTTGACGCTGATTGTAGGTTGCCTGATACTCTGCAAACTTCACCGCCGCCTCTTCACCAGCCGCGCCCAAGCCCATGTGAGCTTTAGCGTACTGAGGGGCAAGATTGTAGAGCGTTTTACCCAAATTCGCATTAGCTTTAGTCTTCTGGAAAGTGGCCCCCGCTTGTGCTGATTGATATTGACGATAAGCAGATTGAGATTTCGCATCGGCTCGCTCGTGTTTCGCCAGCGCCCGATAATATTGAGCGTTGATTTTAGCCTGTGATGTAGCTTTAGCCGCTTCAACACGAGCGTGATCAGATTCACCCTTGGTAACGGGCCGATAGCGTCCTTCCACCTTGACGGTTCGGACTTCATTTAAGTCACCTGGATTTGTGGGAGTGATTGATTGACTGTTGACCTGTAGGAGCTGGTTAGGATTGACACCGCCGATCGCCGTGGTCTGTGCAGAGTTTCTAGTCAAAAAGCCATTTAGCATCTGGATTCTTCCTTATATAGAGTGAGTTGGGTTACTTGCAGAAAATCAGGCAGTTAGTTGGCACGATTTTCTCTTGAGTCACGATCACAGGTTTCTCGATCGTCACCAGTTTGGTTTCCCCCCTAAATGCCCCTGAAACAAGGGCAAAAAGGGAGGCCGCCACCATAGCGGCAAGTCCTCCACACAGCCAGATCAAGTTTTCACGATCGCTCTTTAGTTTTTCAATGAGTTTGATCGGAATGAGTTGGTAATCGCTGCCAAAGTGATTGATCAGAGGGTAGGTTTCGATCGGCTTTTCCCATTGGGGCATGGGTTTAGTGATCTCTGC
>JAYUYI010000763.1:0-2623 GCA_043752545.1 Thermoleptolyngbya sp. | reverse complement strand
GGTCGTCGGCCTTATCGCGAGTGCTAAAGCCGTGGTGAAACAGCAGATCGTATACGTCCAACCGGGTCATGGTACGAGCTTCTTCGGAGGTAATTAGCCCTTTTTCTAAGGCTTTAACCTTCACATAGTCCGGGTCAATTCCTGCCCCATCGTCGCTCACCGAGATCACCGTCTGGTTTCCTTGATGGAAGGTGCGAACCGTAATTCGACCCATCGCTGGCTTACCCATCGCGGCGCGTTGTTCGGGAGACTCAATGCCGTGGGAAATTGCATTGTTGACCAGATGGGTCATTGGATCATAAAGCTGCTCCAAAATCATCTTGTCGATTAAGGTTTCGCGGCCTTCAACAATCAGTTCGGCCTGCTTGCCACACCGCACTGAGATATCGCGGACGGCACGGGGCAGGCGATCGGCAGTTTGGGCAAACGGTACCATCCGGGCACGAGTTAGCCCTTCTTGTAGCTGGGTGGTAATTTGCCGGAAGTTGCGGGTAATTTGATCGGTTTCTTCTACGACAAACTCGATGTCAGATGACGATTCACGCACTCGGACGATCAGCTCGATCATTTCTTGAGAAAGGGTGTGGAATCCGGTGAATCGATCCATTTCCAAGGCGTCGAAGCTTACACCCGTGGCGTGATTCCCAGGGGCGATCGCCGGAGTGCTATTTGTAGAAGACGAAAGCTGGTAGCTCTTACGGTTAGAGAGCAAGGAGCTTTCTAAGAGCGATCGCTCATACAAATCGCGCATCCGTTGCCCTACATCGCTAAGCTGTTGCACCTGATGCAGCAAATTATCTAAGAACTGGCGTAAGCGCTCCTCCGCCTGCTCCAAGCTGTTGCGATTGACCACTAATTCTCCCACCAGATTATTCAAACCATCCAGGTTCTTCACAGATACCCGCATGGTTTGGTCGGCTAGGGGCGTTGGGCTGCGACGATTGGGCCGACGATTGGTAGCTGCCCCCGAGTTGCGCACCCCTCTCACCGTGGGTGACCCGCCAAGGGTTTTGTCAGCGTTCTCCAACAGCCGCTCCAAATCCTCAAACTCGTTTACGGGTTCAATCACAGGAGGCAAGATCGGTTGTTCTGGCTGGAATTCATCGCCCAGCAGTGCTTCTAGGTCAGAGAAGTCATTCATCTCATCGGCAAAGTCGGACTGAGAAAAATCGGACTGAGGCACGATATCCACCTCAAAGCTCCCATCTAGATCCAGCGCTAGGTCTAAATCGGCAAAGTTCTCAAAACCAGGAGCCGCATTTCCTGAACTGGGTTCGTCTGGGAAACCACTCAACGGCGGATTGAGTTCCGCATCCTCTTCTGCAAACAAGGGTTCAGTTAAAAAGGCATCGGCGGCAAACGTTGTGGTCGCAAAATTGGCAGCAGGCCAATCTGGGGCGATCGCCTGAGGTTCTGTTGCCTGAACAAAAGAGCTATTAAAGATGTCATCCGCCTGAGATTGATTGTTTTCGTTATTCAAGAAGGCTTCTAGATCGGCAAAATCATCGTCTCCGCTGGACTGGCTTGAGGAGTCAGACTGGGTGAAGAGGTCTTGACTAATCAGGTCGTCCAATTCGGCAAAGGCATCGGTATCTACTGCCTCAGCCTCTTCAGGTGCAGCAGATGATGTCGTTAGCGGTTGAAGGGTTGGAGAGGTCAGATCGCTGGCTGTGCTATCTGTAGACAGAAAGTCTGAGAAGTCGAGAAAGTCGTCATCCGATCGGGCGATCGCCTCTGATAGGTCTCCCTCTGAACTGGCACCTACCGCGAGTAGGTCATCTATCTCACCAAACAATTCATCTGTTTCTAGATTGGCAGAGGCATCCTCCGCGAACCCATTTGCTAATTCGGCATCTAGGTCAAATGCCTCTGCGTCTGGAGCGGAACTACTCCCAACGCTATCCATAGCGATAAATAAATCTGCCTCAGATCCATCTGGGTCAACGTCCTCAAATCCCAACATGGCTTCCCCAAACCCAGCGCTAAAATCTAGATCGAAGGGATCTGGAGCCGGATCTGACGTGAGTTGATCTAAATCAATTTGATCTAGATCAATTTGTTCTAGATCAATTTGTTCTAGATCAAAGAGACTGGACTCGTCGAACACTAACGGCTCAGATGACGGTTCAGAGCGCTCCGGCTCCACTGGCATGGGGTTAGATAAAGATAAATCGTCTAAATCATCTGCCCAGAAGGCATCCAAGCCTTCAGTCATAGCAAACGGATCGCTCGGTGCCCCATCAGCCGCAAAATCAGCAGGAATCTGTAGCTCTTCGATGGGCAGCTCTTCGATGGGCAGCTCTTCAAAAGCGGCTACAGGCTCGACTGTTGGCGCTTCGAAGGTAAAGGCGTCTGCAAAAGAATCCACGGAGGGCGGGATCAGCCGCTCACGGGGATCGTCAATGGCAGGGTAATTCGCCGCCGCCGTGGGATCATCCCACAGGTCAGCTGTCACATCGTCACTATCCGCTCTATCCCAAAGAGAAGGAGCAGCGGGCAAAGATGCTAGCCCCTCTTCGCTGTCTAGGGCATCCATCCAAGAGCGCGGTATGGACGTTGATTCAGTCAACCCTGTATCAGAGAAATCGGGATCAAAGGTGAAGGGATCTGCTGGCAGCGATTC
>JAYUYI010000762.1:0-6624 GCA_043752545.1 Thermoleptolyngbya sp. | reverse complement strand
GTTTTGATGAGGCTGACATGGAAACTACGTCAAAACTCAAGTCGATGATTGAATCGGCGGTTAATGCGATCAAAGAACGCGACGAATTTGCTGGGTTGCGGCAGCAGTACATGAAATTGCAGGCCAAGCTAGAAGTATTGGAAGCTAATTTGGCGGCTCGCTATGGCGATCGCTACGACGATGCGAAACAGCATCTCGAAAACGCCAAAGTTTGGTATGCCAAAACTAGAGGAGAAGCACAGCTCAATGGCTCCACTGCTGTAGAAACCAAGCAAGTTGAAGTCGAAACTAAGCTGGGTGAAGCTGGGGTGACATTGGCTCACAAAGAAGAACAAGTCAAAGCTCAGATTAAGCAAAGCCTTAAAGAACTTTGGCAAACGGTGACGAAGCTTTAACCCGTTAATCAGGTTAATCAGCAGTAAACAGTTGAATCATGACCTAACCGAGAAGCACAGCTTAGCACTGGGCTTCTCGGTTTTTTAGTCATACTTCTTAATCGGCAAAAAATAAGGGGCAGCCGATACTTACCCCTCGCAAAACTATATTCAAACTGTGATTCACAGCACAGGTTAGCGATAGATTTGAGGCTCTGAGGATTGATTTAACGTTTCTGCTGCTATTTTCTCATCGTGTTTGGTAATCGCCCACACGGCATGAATACTTCCGGGAACCCAACCCAGCACCGTCAACACAATATTAATCAGCAGCGTTGATCCAAATCCATAGGTTAGAAACACTCCTACCGGAGGAACCACAATACCTAACAGAATACGCGCTAGTTTCATAAAATTCACTCACTCATCTAAACTGCTAAACTTTACTTCCCTATTCTAGCGAATTTGTGAATGGGTTAACAGCTAAACAGATGTTGATTAAGATAGTTTGACTAGGTCATCGTAGAGTGTAGATCAGCCTTTCACCAACTAGTATCGTAGCGTTGCATCCGTTAAAAGTAAGGATTTTTTATTAGGAAAATCTATCCTTTGATATAGGCCGCTTCCAGATATATCTAGTATTGTTGTCGTTAGATGTTGTTAGCAAGTGTAGCTTGGCTGCAAAAGTATAGTGCAGGCTAGTTGAAGGCGATCGCTATCTGTTCAGAACTCTGAGGATTTGGCAGGTTGAGTAAGTTCAACAGTCACGCTGCTAGTCAAAACTCAAGGATGCAGCTGTTAGAGCGTATTCCATTACTTTTTTAGCTAGAAAACCGTACAGTTCGAAATATAATTGTTAGGTTTAAGAGCGGAAATTCTAGTTATTATAGAAGCGTGTTAGATAGTTGTTTTTTGTCGTTTAGTTGAGTTTGGAAGAACAATATGCTTGGATTCTTTCTGACTACGTTGATTACTGCATTGGGACTACTAGTCGTAGATATTATAGTTCCAGGGGTGGCGATCGCCACCTTCCCAGCCGCGCTGATTGCAGCATTATCAATCGGGTTAGTCAATGGCTTTGTTAAGCCTATTCTTTCTGTTTTGTCGTTACCCATCACCTTCCTAACCTTAGGAGTGTTTTCGCTAGTGGTTAACGGAGTTTGTTTCTGGTTGGCATCGCTGTTTGTTCCAGGATTCAGCGTTCATGGCATAGTTGCCTTGATTTTGGGTCCTGTGGTGCTGTCTTTTGCTAGTACCTTTTTGAGCAAGTACTTTGCTGAGAAAGGCGTCGGCAAACCAATTGCCGGTGCCCAGACCTCTCTCTCCTCTGACGATGACCAAATTCAAAAGGTTGTCTAGTATTGAGGTGGCTTAAGGGCTGGTTTTCAATCAGCCAATCTGCGCTGTTTTGAGCGCGAACGAGATGCTCACACGCCTTTCAAAGCTTAGGCAGTGTGGGCATTTTTGTGGCATGCTTCAGTCGTTTCGCAATTTAGCATCGCCCAACATTTTATCTTTACTAGAAAAACTACTCTCTCCCTCCACTCAAAATTGAACAAATGCCGATAGAATCATCGAGAGCGTGGTGTTCTGCTAGGCTGCGCAGTGATTTTGTGCTTTTGGTAAAACTTTTTTGTGACATGAGGCAAAGAATATGGGACTTTTCTTTGACGTATTAAGCTCAATCAATAATCCCAATCAGCAGGGAAGCGTTGAGGGCTTGTCTAATATCCTACAGACCGTGCAGCAAGTGACGGGCGGCAAAGGGGTAGACGCTTCTGCCAGCCAAGGGATCTTCTCGGTGTTGGGCGGTTTAACCCGCTCTGCATTGCAGCAGCAGGGTGCCGCTGGTGCTCCGGCGTTAGAAGGGATGCTGGGTCAGTTGGCAGGCGGAGCACTAACTGGAGCGGCTGGAGGAGCCGCACTTCAGTCATTATTTCCACCTGCGTTGCAGCAACAGGCCGTGCAGGCGATCGCCGCCAAAACTGGGTTGAACCCCACCCTGATTCAAACGATGCTGCCAGGTCTGATCTCAAGCGTATTGGGTCTGCTCAATATGGGCGCTCCAGCACCGGGCGCACGCGGCACCAATCCGTTGCTGGGTGCCTTTTTGAATAGTGACAGCGATCAAGATGTCGATATGGGTGATGTGTTCAACTTTGCCGGTCGCTTCCTCAACCCCCCTGCTGCTGTGTAGCGTCAAGCATCTGGATCGCTATTCGGCCAAAAAATTAGCACTTTTACGCGATGTGCAACTTGCTTGAAAGCATTGTGGGATGGGCATCTTGCCCGTCCAGATTGAGCAGGCAAGATGCCTGCTCCACGGAAGACCAATCCTTTGCAGACTCAAGTTGCACATCGCGTGCTTTTATAACTGAGCATCAAATATAAAACCCAGAGTCCGGCTCTAATCGGCTAGGATTCCGGGTTTTTATCATAGTTTTGGGTGCAGTAAACGTGCTGACTACACCCAAAACCAAACAGTCTATTTAGTCGCCGAGGACTTCAAATCTGCTTAACCGTGGAGTTGAGGAGCTGTGAGTGCAACGGGAATCGCATCACCAGCGGCCAAATCCAGCGGGAAGTTGTGAGCATTACGCTCGTGCATCACTTCCATGCCCAAGTTGGCGCGGTTGAGGACATCTGCCCAGGTGCTAATCACACGACCTTGGCTATCCAACACAGATTGGTTGAAGTTAAACCCGTTTAGGTTGAATGCCATCGTGCTGATGCCCAATGCCGTAAACCAAATCCCAATCACTGGCCATGCCCCCAAGAAGAAGTGCAAGGAACGGCTGTTGTTAAAGCTGGCATATTGGAAGATCAACCGACCAAAGTAACCGTGAGCGGCCACAATGTTGTAGGTTTCTTCTTCTTGACCAAATTTGTAGCCGTAGTTAGCAGATTCAGTTTCGGTCGTTTCCCGCACCAGGCTGGAGGTCACCAACGAACCGTGCATGGCGCTAAATAGCGAACCCCCAAACACACCTGCAACTCCGAGCATATGAAAGGGATGCATCAAAATGTTGTGCTCGGCTTGGAACACAAACATAAAGTTGAAAGTGCCGGAGATGCCGAGGGGCATACCGTCGGAGAAGGAACCTTGACCAATCGGGTAGATCAACAGCACTGAGGTGGCGGCGGCTAGCGGAGCGCTATAGGCGACGCAAATCCAGGGGCGCATGCCTAAGCGGTAGCTGAGTTCCCACTGCCGACCCATGTAGCAGAAAATCCCAATCAGGAAGTGGAAGACGACGAGCTGGTAAGGCCCACCGTTGTAGAGCCACTCATCGAGAGAGGCCGCTTCCCAAATCGGGTATAAGTGCAGTCCAATGGCGTTGCTAGACGGCACAACAGCGCCAGTAATGATGTTGTTGCCAAACATCAAAGAGCCAGCGACAGGCTCACGGATGCCGTCGATGTCTACTGGGGGAGCAGCAATGAAGGCAATCAGAAAGCAGATGGTGGCAGTCAGCAGGGTAGGAATCATCAACACGCCAAACCAACCGATATAAATGCGGTTGTTGGTGCTAGTAATCCAGTTGCAGAACCGATCCCATGTGTTGACGCGATCGCGCCGTTGAATGGATGTAGTCATAGTAATGAATCCGGGTAATGAATTCGATCGCTAAACTGATGGATAAACTATCAAGCCCATACAAGACTTGACACCTTTGCATAATAGTTACCTTATAGAAAGTATTCTGAAGTTCTTCACAAATTTTCGTTAGTTTTAGGGGCGATCGCAATCCAAACTGAGTCATTTTATAGGTTGAAAGGCTTGCTGTTTGAGACTCTGAATCACAAATCTCACGGCTAAGTTAGAAGTCGAACTGTTAATAAAATGAGTTAAGAAAAATAACGAACTGTGTGGTCGTTGTAGTGTCGAGTTAACGCGGCTTTTCTGACGCGTTTGCTGTGGTTTTTGCTGATGCAGCTTCCAGGCGCAGAGCCGGAGCCGCATGACCCACAACGCGATAGACCTCTACCAGTTGCTGTTTGCCCCGCAGTGCCATGGGCCCCCACGATTCCACTACAAATCGACCTTTGAGATGGATTAATGTCTCCTCCGAAATTAATACCCGGCAGAGGTCAACATGGCGTTCCTTCAAGCAGCTCTCTAGGCGTGACGCAGTGTTGACGCTATCGCCAATCACGCCATATTCCATCCGGTCTTTGCCACCCAAACTGCCTACCACCACAGTCCCGGTAAAAATACCAACTCGCATTTGCACTGACATTAAACCGCGCCGTTCCCAGTCTTGGTTTAGTTGCTCTAGGCGTCGCCCCATCGCCAACGCACAGGCTACCGATTGATAGGCGTCTTCATCGACCTCGCGCTGTTCTAGCCGAGGCATAGGCACCCCAAACACGGCCAGCAGCCCGTCACCTGTAAATTTGTTGATAATGCCGTGATGGTGCTGGATCTCTTGGGTCATGGCTTCTAGGTATTCGTTCAGCCATTCCAGCAGAGCTTCGGGAGACATGGACTCGGAGAGTGTACTGAAGCCTTTGATATCGGTGAATAGCATGGTCGCGATCAGCCGTTTACCCGGCAGTTTTCCCGACTCTAACAGGCGATCGCGAGATTGCCAAAGCGCATCGGCAATTTCGGGTGAGGTATTTTGACCCAGCAGCGTCATCACCATTTGCTGCTGACGGTGAGCCTGCTGTGCCCGGTAGGCCACAACTGTGCCGATCGCCATGATAGTAGCGATCGCTGGAGCCATGACAGGCACCCAACCGTGATGCGTCAGGAGGAGAAACCCCGCCCCGCCCAACACTACCAGAATGCCAATGCTGCTGACCCCCAACACCAGCGGATGGCGCAACCACCACGCGATGCCGCCGCTGACCAGCGTCCATCCCCAAATCCACAGCCATTCTTGCCGCTCTGTCCAAAACCAAAATAGGGGCTGTTCATCCAGCGCCGTGCCCAGAATTTGGCTGACCATTTGGGCATGCAGCACGACTCCCGGCATTTGGTGCGAGGTTTGCTCTCCGGCGCTATAGGGCGTGTAGAACAAGTCTTTGCCGCTAGCCGCCGTGGTGCCAATCAACACAATTTTGCCGCGCACCCAGCTTGGATCAAATTGGTGGTTGAGAACCTGCGTCAACGTCAGGCTGCGGGCAGGGGCACGGCGCGATCGGTAGCTCAGCAAAATTTGATAGCCGCTGTCGTCTACCAACTGATACGAGCCAGAATTGGCCAGCAGGGGCACAAAGACCGCGTTGCCCAACTGCATATTGTCTGCCTGGGCAGTACTAGCTTGGGGTCTGATGCCTAAGGCTTTGAGGTACTGCAACGCCAGCCGCAACGAGAAGGAAAAATAGGTATCGGTAGGGGTGGTAGCAAATAGCAGGTTACGCCGGATCACACCGTCTGAATCGACCACAAAATCGTTAAAGCCAATCCGGCTGGCAGGCACATCGGCAGGTGCCGGAATGCTATCGTTCCCAGTGCTGCCCAGCTTGGTGATAGCAATCAACCGGGGAGATTGCAGATAGGGGGCTAACTGCTTGCTACCGGGTTCTTGGGGCACATCTCGATACAGGTCTAAGCCAATTACCTGGGGCTGATGGCGCTCCAAATTGGCCAGCAGCTGCGCTACCGTTTGGTCGGACGGCGTTGATCGCTTTAGCCCCTGAATGTCTGCTTCGGTAATTTCGACTAATAGCAACCGCGAGTCAAGCCCAGAGTCTGGCTGGTAACGTACCATGCGGTCATAGAGACGCAGTTCTAGGGGCTGCAGCCAGCCCTGATGCTTCATGCCAATCACCAGACTCGACACGGTGAGGCTGGTGAAGGCAACGACCTTAAAACCGGGTAATAGATGAGGCTTCAGGTTCTCCCAGGTTTTAGCAAGAGAGGCGGGGAGTTTTAACACAGGAATTGGGGAAACATTGCGGCGTGGTGGAGGTGCCTGGTATCACCTGATTGACTGATAAAACTCCGATCCCCCTCACCCCAACCCCTCTCCCAGAGCGGGAGAGGGGTTTCGAGCCAAGACTTTACCTCTAGCTCCCCTTCTCCCCTTGTGGGAGGAGGGGTGGGGGGATGAGGGGTAAAAGATTTGTCAGTCAACCAGCTATGGAACTGTTGATGAAAACGCTGAGCTGTTGATGGTAATGCTGAGTAATTTGAGCCTGCCTCTAAATCTCAGTTTTGGGCATCAGGCGTGGCCGATTGATCCGAATTAGCGTTTGGTGCTGGAATCCCAGGGTAATTCGATCGCTCAAGCCCAAAATT